>CAZWMY010000053.1:0-24295 GCA_964635025.1 uncultured Desulfobacula sp.
TATCATACATTTTCAAACCGGGCATTTTATGACATTTTCACGCCGCCGCTGACATGTATTTTGTGATTTTTCTAATGATTTCTATTTTATCAATTACGGGATGCGACAAAGTTACTGAGATGGCGAATAAAGCAAAAAACGATATTCAAACCTCAGTGACGACTAAAATTAATAATGAAGCTCAAGACGTTGTCTTCCAAATCAAGGAATGGGTAAAAAATGGGCTTGCACCAATTTTTCCTTGGATGTTCGTCATCTTTTTTTTACTCCTTTCTGGTGCTTTAAAAGCTATAATACCTTTTAGCAATATAGTGATTATCCAATTGCCTATTGTTATTTTTTCATATTTAATGGCACTTCGGTTATTTATTCAACTCGATCTTACTTCTTTCGCCATCAAGGGGTCACTTTGGTTTTTTATACCAATAGCTGCAACTTGTCTGGTATTATATTTATTTCGCGATATAATTGGCCCCAAAATAGCAGCTATTAATGCAAAATTTCTTTCTAATATTTCTGGGCAACGCTGATGAAAAAACTTTTAAAAATTGGCATGGTAATTAACATAGAAAGGAGTAAAAAATGTCTACAGATGTCAAACGATTACTAAAGTATTTGTCTTTTATTTTTATAATTCTTTTTTTAGTGTCTTGCTCTAATAAAGTATCTACAGAGGATTTGGCCATACAGGTTAAAGACAGTATGATAGAAGAGGCGAAAAAACAAGGAACGGAAATAAAAATTCAAAAAGTTACTTTGGTTCATAAATCAGGAAATGAATACACTGGTGTATTGGAAACGATTGAAACAAATGATGCATTTACATATACAATTGAAGTAATTTATGACGGTGAATCATTTAAATGGTCTATTGTAAAGTAATCCACAATATTTATTAACGCATTATTTTCGGTATGGTATTTTTGAAACATGAAAAACCTTTGGCGAGATGTTGAATTACCAGGAAAAATCATGATATAATAATTCGCTTATTATTTCCGCATTTGACAGATTTTTATACATTTATTGACAAAGAATGTTTTTTAATTCTATGCAGCATTCTAAAAAGACTTTCATCGTAGGCTTTTTACCTTTATCTGTTTTTTAATAGGAGGGTGGCATCTTCATGTTTAAAATCAATCATTATTTCATATTATTGTTTCTGGTTTTGGGATTTACGATCCATTCATACGGTGCAAGTTTCGATTGCAGTAAAGCGGCCACGTTAGTTGAAAAAGCAATATGTAATGACAGTAAGCTTTCCGATCTGGATGATCTGTTAATGCAGTCGTACAAAAAAGCATTGGCGAATTCCACAGACCCAGATGTCATTAAATCTCAACAAAAAGAATGGTTAAAAAATGTTCGAAATAAATGCCAGGACTCCGATTGCATAAAGCGTGTTTACGAGGAACGTATCTCAAGTCTTAATAGCAAAACAAATTCAAGTAATCCTGTCTCTGATAGTGCGGATATATTATGGCAAGGAGAATGGAAGAGAATTAATTGCTCTGAAAATGAAGGCGCTGGTCTTACAATTACAAAAAAAACTCCTCAAGGATTTAATTTTTCAATTGATGCTGCCAGTGGAGCAAATGTTGGACAAATTGAAGGAACCGCCTCTTTCAATAAAAAAGATGCTGTTTACAAAGATCCTGGTTCTGGTTGTGTGGTTGAATTCAAAGTAAAAGATAAATGTATCGAGATAAAAACAACGGAGGGATGCAGTGGCTTTGGCGGTATGGGTGTCTATTTTGATGGGATATACTGCAATGTTAAGAAATAACAGGTATCTCATTTTATAGATATCAGTATCCAGAAACGAGGGGTTCTGCTTGTAAAAAAAAAATAAAAAATAGTAAAAATCATGGCCCAGAGAGCCTGGGTTTCTAATTCATGAAATGGTTACAATCAATCAATCCTTTTGAAAATGGATCAGATTGGATCTTGATCTTCTAATTCTTTGAAAGCATCCTTGACCTCTGTTTCCACTTCTTTAAGCTTTTTATCCAACGCCTTAATTAATTTTGCACCAAGCTTTACATCTTCAGCAAGCTTATCAATAGGTGTTTCTGATTTATCAAGTCTGTTTAATATTTCATCTAACTTTTCCGATTTCTGTTCATATGTCATTTTAGAAATATCAATTTCATCCATTTTTTTTCTCCTCAATCGTTTCAATGGTGCTTGTTATTTTTCCATCATTTAATTCAGTGATTATCGTTTCATTTTGAGATATTTCTGAAATTGATTTGAGAAGCTTCCCGCTTTTATTATACACAAGGGAAAATCCTCTTTTTAAACTGGTTTTTGGATCATATGCATTCAAAGTTGATTTTTTGGTATGAATAGCAATTCTTTCATTTTTTAAGCGGGAAAGGATTTGATCTTTATTCATACGGTGTTTGAAATATCCAATATCTCGTTTAAAATTATTTGCCCAAATATTAAAAATTTTTAATAGCTGATCCTTTTGGTGGTCTATATTTTTTTTCTCATGAATTATTCGCTGTTGAAATTTACCGACATTTAATCTTACTTGTTGATTGGCAAGATAATCTGTCCGTCGTTTAACAGTGTTTAAAGGTAAAGACAGGAGCACACTTCTTGAAACGGACATTTTGTTTTGCTCTTTTGATAACCTGCCACTTACATTGATGGACAACTGGTTAGCATAATTTTTCAGATTAATTCTAATTGTATTCAGTAATTTGCGGGTTCCTTCTTTAATCCCTGTTTTCGCATCATTCATCCATGTTATTTCTTTCTCGAATCGATAGTTCCATGTTGATTGAAACCTATTTTTAGCTTCGTTAAGGTGTCTCTCCATTTCAATAAATCTTGCCACAATTTCTTCGGATAAAGCTGTTGGTGTTTTAAAGAATTTATTTGAGACATAATCAAGAACACTGGTATCAATCTCATGACCAATTCCAGTCCAAACAGGATATTTATAATCAGCTATTTTTCTGGCGATCTTTTCATTATCAAGGCCATACAGATCTGTTTTACTCCCGCCACCTCTTATAATTACAACAAGCTCTAAATTGAGACTTTCCAACACGCCTAATGCTTGAAGGATTGAACTTTCAGTTTGGTTTCCCTGCATATTCGAATCAGCCAGGAAAATTTTAAATCCAAAAGGAGAATTTTGAAGGGTTTTTATAAAATCATTATATGCCGCACTTCCGGAACTTGTGATTAACCCTATTTTTTGGGGAAGAATTGGTACAAACAATTTCTTATTATTTTCAAACAATCCTTCGATTGAAAGACGATTCAAAATATCTCGTTTTTTTAATTCGAGTTCTCCAAGTGCAAACGCAGGGTCAGCATTTTCGACTTTTAACGACAATCCATATAAAGGACTATATTGGATAGAACATTGAAATCCAACAGAAGTACCGTCTTCAAGTTTTAAATCTATCTTTTGATCTTCAAAGCGCCTCTTTATTTCCAACAAATCACGAGACCAGATTGTACAACTCATTTTGGCAAGGATGTTTCCAGTTTGATCCGTTTCGACCAGGTCACAATAAAAAGATCCGCCACGTTCTCTTCCTGAAGATATTTCTGCTTTAACCCAAAAAGATTTGCCCATTGCTGGTTGTAAATAATGCTGAATCCTTTTTGTTATTGTGGATAAATTATGGAAGGTGTTTTCTGTCATAAAGCGCTTAACCGGTTCACAGTTCAAATGATTTCGAACTAATTTAGAGATGACTATATATAGCAAAATCAAAAAATGAAAGAGATTGATTTAAAGGTTCAATATTGAACAAAAAAAATAACCCCTCCAATCACAAAGAGGGGTTATTTCCGGCCAACATCCACCGGGCTCCAGATCAAATCGCATCTGCTTCAAAATTCCATTCTTTTAGGCTCAAATATTCCCCCAATTTTTGTCATTTTAATAGCCAGATTGTGGGAATACTTATTTATTTGGTTGTTTAATTGATCCCGGAGTTTTTTGTAAAATGGGTAGTAGTTGAGATAACCTATTCAGGTCATAAGAAGAATCTCGTAGAAAAGCAACTGCAAAATAGATACCTTGTGTCTTGGCAATCTCAACTACTTTGTCAGCAGTGCGATATAATTCTTTGTTTAAATCATTCATAAATTTTTCCTCTATAATTTTATTCAGTATTATATCGATGATTAGATTCCCTTCAAAAAATCTAATTTTGGGAATAACCCCTTCAATCACAAAGAGGGGTTATTTTCCAGCCAACATCACCGGGCTCCAGATCAAATCGCATCTACCGGATTTTCATTTTAATGTAACAGCTCCAGTAATCCCAAAGAAATAAATTTCTCTCTCAGTCTTATGTTGAATCCTGGGTCAATCCCCTTAAAGGCATATCCATTTTCAAGATTCCAATCTTTGATGCTCAATAATTCTTTGACATATTCTTCATCATTTTCAGCGGTTTTTAAACAGGTATCCCCTTCACAATAAGAAAAGATAGTTCTTCTAAAAGGGTTGGTCCATATTCCATAATATGAAGCATCCTGACTGGTATCTATTTGAGCATATCCATTTCCTGTGCTGCAATAATAAAAGTCAAACAGATATCTATCCGCTTCTATAAAATTTTCTTCTGTCTTCATTTCCTTTCTCCCGGGGAAGGGTTTAATTTTCAGCAACTCCAAATCAGGTCACATGCACATAATCCATGGTCACGCACAGCAAATTATTATAATCCCCGGACATGACCTCATTTTGGTATTTCAAAACATATTCTTTGTCAGCACCGGCATCAAGAAGCGCTTTTTTAACACGCCCGATTATTGCAAATGCATTTCCATTGGTGTCAATAAGTTTCACTGTTGGTTTAATATTTGGTTTTGTCATGGTTTTATCTCCTTGGATTTAAAATGGTTTAACATCGTTTCTGCAAGGGCAATATTGGTTTCAATTCTATGACTTAATTCCCAGCACCGATTACACTGCTTTGTCCCTGTAAATTCAGTTTTCTGGCTACACCATCTACATTCACAAGCTTCATCTTGAATATTTGTTCTGTAAGAATCCATTATGTCCTCCATGTTTTCATCACCGCATTTACAGCAGCAATCGTTTTTATCATTTGCGGTATGGCAGGTTTTGCAAATATAACAGCCGCCCAATTCGCATAGGGTTTGAATCAATTCTATAAGTCTGTTCGTTGGAAGTTTAGAAAGGTCCATATATTCTCCTGTTTATGGTTTTTCTGGTGATTCACAAAGATAAAATGGAATTCACTCGATCATGAACGTCCCTGATAATTCCGGCGTCAGCCATAGAATAATAAATATCACCGATGATGATATGGTCATGCAGTTGAACATCCATGCTAAAAAGGGACAATCCCACTTTTAAAGTCACTTTTTTATCTTCCACTGAAGGTTCCGGATTTCCAGAAAGATGATTGTGAACCAGGATGACTGCGGATGATTTAAGATATATTACCTGTTTTACAATTTCCCTGGGATAAACCAATGAATGATTGATTGTCCCGTCAAACATTTTTTCAATGGAGATGATTCTGTTTTTGACGTTCAGAAAGAAACAGTAAAGTCGTTCAATATCATCCTTTTCAGCGAAAATGGGTTTCATAATATGAAATACTTCTCCTGGAGAATAAAGATGTTTCCCTTTTGAAGATTCCTTGACCATTGAGGAGAACACGCCTGACTTAAGGTCATTCCAAAATTTTTCTTGATCCATACTTTTATATCCTTTTAAAAAGATAAACCCTCAATGATCATTCAAAGAGGGTCTATTGTGTTGGTTTTAAGAACTTCGGTTAATTAACCATGGCCAGGATATTTCCACCGGTTTTCTGAAGTTTAAATGAAGATTCAGCAGAGAGTTCATCAAATTGAGCGCCTTTTGTATAAGCTTGAATGATATGGAACATGGTATTTCCGACATCAAAGCACCAACCCCATTCAATTGCTTTTCTTTCCGTTTCGTTAAGCATGAACTGTCTATTAAATCTCTCCATGGTGGATTCAGGGTTATCAACAAAAGAATCCATGGAAAATCTGAGCATTTCTTTCTTATTTCCAAGCTCAAGGGATACCTGATTTAAAACTTCGGGGAACTCACTCAGGATTTTGGTGGAAATATGGCGATATGATGCGGATATATCGGATTTTGATACCAGACCATTGGTGCAGATCAATCGCAAGATAAATGCACTTATGCTTAAGCTGGCCAAGCCTACTTCACTGTTGCTGATACTGATTCCCGGGGTAAATTTATCCCCATTGATATCAAATGTTCTTTTTCCATCCGGTATTGAAAGACTCATAAATTCAGGATCAAGAGAACACTGGACTTTGGTTTCAGGTTTGTATCCGAGAGAATCAAGTCGTTCCAGAACCTCAAAATTATCCACCGGAACATATCTATCTGTAAATATGGCCCGAACATAATCACCGTCAAATCTGAAGAACAGCACTTCATTTTTTTCATGCTCAATCCAGTAATTAAGGTTTTGTGCCTGGATATCCTCCGGACATTTTCGAAGATAATTAAAAGGGATGCCAAGTCTTCCGGATATTTCCCTTTGAGCAACCATTCTTAAATGATGGGGTTCTCCTGCGATCCTCATGAGGTTAATAGAATCAAAGGTAATATCTTTTACAAAAACATTGTGATCAACGCAGTTCTGGGACATTTGATCAACACGGTCATATACTTTTTCAAGGGTTGTTTCTTGCTGCATGGTTTTTATCCTCCATTGTTATTATTGTTGAATGAACAGGTTTTGCATTTGGTTTTATCCTGGCATTTCAGGCATATTTTTTTCTTGTCAACGATCATGGGAAGGTGATCAAAGATTCTTTCCATTGCTTTTGTCATGGGTATTTCCAGCGCCCATGCGATTCTTCGTAAAGCGGATGAAGATTCTTGACTGAGTTCAGGGGTATAGGCCATAAAAGGGTCTCCTTAAGGGGGTTTGATTCTTAAAAAGCGCGGTTTCCTGCGTTTCATTCCAACAGTTCACAAGATTCATTCTCAGGCGCCGAAGAATTCAATTGATTTGAGTTTTATTCCGGGAGATATCCCTTTCACCACCTGGCATATTATATTTCTCCTGACGACTCTAACAGGATGCATATCCATAAAAGCGGACGGGTGGCTCCCGGACAGTTTGATTCTGTTACTGATTTTTAAATTTTGGTTGAAAACTGCTGATAGATGGGATTCTTGCTGAGGATTTAAAAACGATTAAAGATTGTTTCTTTATTAATATGGACTTAAGAATTTATCACTTTCTGTCGCCAGGTTTCCAGTATCCGGGCAGGACAGGTCAGTTTGTTTCCTGATCTCTTTTTACGGCATTGTTCAGTATCTTTGAGCCCACAGTTACGTTCTACCATCTTTTTAAACGCCTCTTTCAACTTTTCAGTCGTTAAAGGTTCAAAAGGGACAGACATGTTTGTTTCTCCTCTTAAAAATTTTAGGGTTTAGTTGTCTTCTGAGAGACACGGCACACCCAAATCAAACAAACAGATTGAAACCGGTAAAGATATGGTTGGAAACAGCATATCCACTTCTTCTTTCAGCATATCTGCCGTATTCCCATAGGGACTTTTTTCACTGCGATTGGATGGCAACAGTAACACACCGGATTCAATGGTTCCTTTATCATACCCGAGTTGCAATCTTAAAAGTCCTGTATGCAAATATTCATAGGAAGAAAAGCTTCCATCCATGGCGATTTCTCCTTTGATTCCTTTATAGCTGTACCGTCGTCCGGGAAGAATATTCAGGTCCACATCTTTTTGTCTCCATCCCATTTCTTCCAAGGCTTCTCGTAATATCTCGCCTCTGAATTTAGTTCCGAACAGGGCATCAAAAATGTATTCGCAGGTCAAATTGACATCTTTGGTCATACTTTTTTCTTTCAGGATCTTTTCTGCATCTCTGAAATGAATGATTTGAAATTCCATAGTTTTGGGTCTCCTTTTAAGTTGGTTTAATTTTTCGTTATAAGGGTTAATGGTTTTTTGACGGGTTAAAATTTGAGGATAAATTGCTCGTTTAAAGGATAGGTTTACTTCTCTTCAGATGCTTTATTACCAAGGATTTCATCAATGAATAGTGATTTGCGGGATTGAACATTCAGATAGGATAAGGGATAACTCAGGAACAATAACTCCATGGCCCTTGATATGGCAACAAAACAGATCCTTCTTTCTTCTTCAAGATTACCCTTGGCGCTGGGTAAGAGGTTTTCTACCATTCCTATGACAAAGACCGCACGAAATTCCAATCCTTTGCTCTTATGGATGGTCATTAACTGGACCCCGTTCTTATCTTCACAGGATGGGGTATCTTCAAAGGTATCCACATATTTCAAGAATGAATCTATGTCTTTATACCTTGCTGCGGATAACTGGAGTTGATCGAGATTCTGTATTACCACATCATCAATGGATGGTAGGTCCTGGTCCAGGATAAATCTGTCATAATCCAGATTGTTTCTGATTGATTTCAGTATCTCTGATGGTCCATAAGTATCAACGGACAGGATCAGAGGATCTAAAAAGCTGATAAACTCCCTGATATTTTTCCGGATAAATGCAGAGCCCAGATTCCCTGATTTTAATCCCTGGTAAAGATGGATACCTTCCCGCTGACAGTATTCTTTTAATTCTGATTTAACAGCATTACTGATGTATCGAACCGGCGTATTGAGGATATTCAAAATTGACTCATCACCCTGATCTGATTCTGGGTCATTTATTACCCTAAGATAATCCAATAAGATTTTAACCTCACGCCGGGAATAGAAATTCTGACCCCCCTGGATATAAAAGGGTATTTTATTCTGGAGAAAAGCTTCTTCAACAGGTAACGATTGAAAATTACAGCGGTACAATACTGAGATTTCCCGATAATCAAATCCCCGGCGCTCAATCAGATCTGCTATCTCATTGACCAGACTCAAAGCTTCTGTATTTTCATTTGAACTTTCTAAAACAATGACATCCTCCCCTTGTGCATTGTTGGTTTTAAAATCCTTGTGGATTTGTCGTTTAAAATGATTGGCCAGGTTGCTGCATGCCTGAACTATCTTTTTTGTGGATCTGAAATTCAAATCAAGGATAAACTGCTCAGACAAGGGGAACATGGTTTTGAAATTCAGAATGTTTCCGACACTTGCGCCAGCAAACCCATAAATACTTTGATGGTCATCCCCACATACCCAGAAGCTGGAATGATCCTGATTTTCTGTGATTAAGAGTTTCAATATCTCAAGCTGAACCGGGTTGGTGTCCTGGAACTCATCGATCAATACCGAGTTGAACATTTCAAGGTATTTCTCCCTGATACTATTTCCATTCTTTAAAAGCTCATAAGTATGGATCAAGAGATCATCAAAATCGAGAAGCATCTTTCTATCCTTCATCTGGTCATAACTCTCATAAATATCCGCAATCTTCAGCATAGTTTTATCCCCTTCAAACAGCTCCCTGAATTCTTCCACTGAAATAAGATTGTTCTTTGCAAGGGATATCTCCCTTAGAACTGTTCCAATGGTCAGATCCTTTATTTTCAATTGTTTTAATACTTCTTTAATCAGGATCAATTGTTCTTTTCCGGATACGATTTCAAATACAAATCCTTCCCGTTTTAAGAGATAATAACAAAAAGAATGGATGGTACTCAGATGGACCCTTTCTGATCTCTCACCGAGTACCTCAACCAGGCGTGATTTCATTTCATCCGCAGCATTCCGGGTAAATGTAAGTCCAAGGATATTCTCCGGAGAGATTCCATATTTATTGACCAGGATACCGATCCGTTCCATCATGGTTTTTGTTTTACCACTCCCAGGAACAGCTATTACCGCAACAATACTGTTTTTTGATTCTGCCGCTTTTAATTGCTCAGAGGTTAGATTGCTCATGCTGCTCTCCCTCCTTCATTGGTGTAATTTCTAATGGAATTGATGGCCATTTTGATCCGGAACTTTGTTGAAATAATATCATTCAGCTTTGAAGAGGTTTTATCTTCATGGATGATCTTTTGAAGTTTTTTGGTATAATCTTTATGCAGCTCCTCAAGAAAACCAATAACCACTTTGGGTGAATGCCTTCTGAGAAGTAATTCCACATTTACAATCTGAACTTTTTTATCTTCATTTTCTTTAACAACGGTCAAAAAATCCTGGATACTGTCAATTTCGTTTTTGCTCATGCTGCGCTCCTTTCGTTAAACCATTCGTTACAGGCATTTTTGTATGAACAGTTTTTGCATTTCCATGATGTGTCATTGGGGATGAATACTCCTTTTTCTATGCCTTCCCATACCTGAACAGCTTTTTTGATCAATCGTTGTTCATCAAGGTCGGATCTTGTGGTCCAGTATTGTTCAAACTTTGGTTTCTGGGTCTTTATAAACGTATCAAATTTAAGAAGGATTTCTCGATCAGAAAATCCTTTGTCTTTCAATGCGAGTTTATAAAGCGTTACCTGCTGGTTCTGGTCTACCTCGTCCTTTGAATAAGATTTGGCGCTGGTTTTAAAATCCGTGATAATGATTGTTCCTGATTCATCTTCTTCAATGAGATCCATAGCGCCAATAAATGGAATGGGGATACCGGGCAGATAAAAAGTAAACGCTTCTTCAATCCCGATAATATTATAGTTATCGTCCGGCAGCTTATTATACCATACGGTTAAAAGATCTTTACCCAGCATCAACAAAGATTTAAAATCATGACCTTTGGTGTATTGAATATCTGTTTTACCTTCAGCAATGGTTTTCCAGGTATCTTCAAAGATCTCGTGGATATCCTTTAATAAGATCTTTTCTCCCATCATTTTTTCCAGGTAATAATGTTCCAGGGTTCTATGAATGGCAGACCCGAATTCCATGGAGTCGGATTTTTGCTCAATGGGGATCTTGTCGATCTTTGAAAACTTATACAGAAGGGAGCATTCAACATAGGTGCCGATTGAAGATGCCGACAAATGCTCTGTTTTTCTTAACTCACTTAAAATCATTATAAGTGCCTCCATAAAAAAAGGGACAGAATGCACCAGTAGAAAGTGAATCCTGCCCCTTTAATCAATTGTTATGGTTTATGCCGCCTGCTGTAATTCTCTGATCAAAGTTGAAGCATCTGCTGAAGATAATTTCTCAAGGGTTGTGCCGTAATCTTCCATGATAAGTTTTTCAAGACTATCAACAGAAACACCTCTTCTCCGGCTAAGGTTATGTATTGCTCTTTTTTGCGCCTCACTCATGAGCGGAGCATCCTGAACCGTTGTATCCTTTTCTTTTGTATTCTTTGGAGAGATATCTTTCTCTTTTGAATTTACCTTTTCTGCAGGCGGGGATGGTTTTTCTGCTGTCTCAGGTTTCTTTTCTTCAGTTGTCGTTACTGCAGGAGCTGATTTTTCTTTGGGTGCTGTTTTCCTTGCAGTATTCTTCGGGGTTTCAGAACCGGCAACATCATCCATGGATTCCAATTCTTCAAGACATGCGATACCAATATTGCACATATCCCTTAAAGCTCTTCCCTTTGCTCGGGTGCTGGCCATCCGGATTAAATGTTTTACAATTTTTTCAGTGCAATTGTTTGGATTGGCATCTCCGATATCTGAAAAGACTTCGCCATTCTTACCTTCAGCCACAGCTCTACAGATTGCTTCTTTTCCATTGTCCTTGGTTGGATACTGAATCAATTCGACTTCGAGTTTTAATAAACCCCTTTGAGTTGCAAGATCCAGAACTCCGGCATAGAGAACAAACTGTTTTCCCTTGATATCCGTAATGAATTCTTCTTTGAGCCTGGGGATATTCTTATCCAGGAATTTTGTGGGTTCAATATCTTTTTCCGAAACTGAGTTTTCTACAGAAAGGATGTGTTTGCATTTGAAGGCAGAATCTTTTTTATGGTTGGTTGCAAAATCTCCGCAGGTGCAGGACTTATCATCACCGTTGAGGGTAACATTATAAAGTATCTTACCTTTGCTCGATTCCACAAAGAATTGTCCATCATCACTTTGCATAACCTTTAACTGGTCTGCTTTGATATTTCTTTTCTGAATTTCTTTTGCTGTCATTGTTTTTCTCCTGATTTATTTGTGGTTATAATGGGATATCGTCGCCCTGATTTTCAAATCCTCTGCCATCGGTTTTGATGAATTCAAGGTGATTACAGATAATCTGAAATGAAGTCTTTTTTACGCCTTCATCAGTCTCCCATGAGTTTTCATCAAGGGTTCCAATAACGCCGATCCTTGCACCCTTGTGTAAATGCTTTTCTGAAAGTTCTGCCAGTTTTGCAAAACAGACTGCCTTGATCCAGCAGGTTTTCTTTTTGGATGCTTTGAAGGCCAGAGAAAACTTGGCAATAGGATCTCCTTCAGATGTGAAGAATGTTTCCGGGTCCTGTCCTAAATTTCCTGTGAGTACAATTTGATTAAACATTTGAATGCTTCTCCTTATTGGGTTTGAATTTTTTTGATATGATGAACGCCATATATCCAGCAGATGAAATGAAAACAAATGCTGTCAGATATGGCGGGAATATTGATAAGATGAATGACAATCCCAAAACCGGAACCATCAATCCGATGAGGTTATATTTCTTTAAAATTTTTAAAGAATGGATGACAAAATGTGACTGGGTCAGTCCCGAAAATGCTATAGGGTTTAACTTAAACCCTTTTATAAATATATAGCTGAACTGTTTTGGCAGGGTTTCGTAAAAGGATAATCCGGCATCTTTGGTAAGGGAGATAAATACCCTTCCTGTGTTATTGAATCTGGTTATCAGATTTGTGGCGGCTTCGAGATGGTTTATATTACTGACATTGGAAAGGACGAATGTCGTCCTGGGGATAGAAAATTCGTTTTTTTTAATACCTCAATAACCAGTTTTGATTCGTTTAAAGAAAGTGTTCCATTCAATATCCTTTTAAGAATGTTACCGTCTATGCTGACCTTAGATACTTCTCGAATAAATTTGACAGAGTTCTTTGAAAACGATGCCAGGATATCCAGGAAGGGTTTGGTTGAAAGAATGATCCCAAGTCCGGATAATACAGCAACAATTTTATCTGTCTCCTGCTTATTTAAATAATGCCATGCTTGAATGGTAAGGTCACGAATATCACCATACAAGCATAGGTCAGATCCGATGGCTCCAATGCCTGAACAGGTGTCATAAACTCTTCCGGTTACTGCTCCATCTGCGAATGATTTTATTTTTTCAAAAGATGTGTATTCCAGGGCCTTTTCAATCGGTTCAAGTTCCAGGGGATCAATGATTTTATTGTCCCTATAGAATTGAACCAGGTCCAGGGCCTCATCCCTTTTATTTTGGGATTTTAGATCTTGAATTGTTTTTACCGGGTCATAGAAATATCCCGTGAGTTGATAGAATAATGCTGTTCCTGATGAAATGACCAGGAGTGTTATCAGTAGAAGTTTTAATAGATTAAACAGGTGTTTTTTCAATAGGCGTGGTTCCTTTTTTGGTTAAGAGTTATTGTTTGGGTTACAATTGGTTTCATCTTCTTTCTGTTGGGATAAGTCGGGTGGGGTTCTGACAGTAAGATTGATGCCCTGATCTCTGAGCTTTTCAAAGAGGAGGGGTTTATCTTTGCTTTCGTTATAAAATTTGATTGCAAAATAGATCAGCGCAAGAATGTTCAATGCGGTGAAAATGATAAACCAGGGGTTTGTTAAAAGTTCCATTTGTCGGGCTCCTTTTTTGTTTGGGTTTTGGGGTTAAAAACGGCGGGATGGTTTGATGTACTTCATATATTAATATATATGGAGATCTGTTTTATATTGGATTTTTAGGCGGTTTTTGGGCTGTTGAGAAGAAAAGGAGGGGATTCCGGTTCAATTTTGAAAATTCGGGTACAAATTTTTTTGAGGTGGATTTTTGATTTCTAAACTGTAAAAATGCCGGATCTCTGTAGACAGGATATGCTTTATAGCAATGAGTTGTATATTATGCTGGAATTGTTTTTTTCGGGATACAAGAGTCGTGCGCTGATATAATTTTTGAAAGTAACTTTGTTATGATTCCGGTCAAAAAAATCACGGATAGGTTTGGAATTTTTAACAAAAGTAGCAGATACTTTCTTTGTGGATGGGATCATGTTTGAGCGCGGCATTTGACTTTTTTGGAATTAGGTTATCCAGAACATAGATTAATATCAAAAGAAGCCAACACTTTTTGATATGATGGATTCAACAGCTGCAGATAGATATAAGTTGGCAACCATGCCACCTGGATTTTTTGCTTGTTTTTCTTTTTAATCAGCAGCCGACAAAGTACCTCCTCAATTTATTTCAGTGAACATGGCTTTGATAAGATAGTATCAATTTAGATTCTAAACTGTCCAATCATCTGGTTTAAACTTTCAGCCAACCTGGAGAGTTCTTTGGCGCTCTCATTGACTTGTGCACTACCTGAACTCATTTGTTTTGCGTCCTGGCTCACCTGAGAAATATTCTGAGACACTTCACCTGTCGCACTCGAAATCTGCATCATATTTTCATTGGCCTCTGTTACACCTGAAAAGGCCTGGCTGACGTTCCTGGAGATTTCTTTAGTTGTGGCGGATTGTTCCTCAATAGCCGTTGCCACGGTCGTCATGATATCATTAATGTCATTAATGACGCGGACAATCTCTTCAATGGCCTTCACAGAATCTGCCGTTGTGGTCTGCACATCGGAAATTTTTGAATTGATTTCACTTGTTGCCTGTGCTGTCTGCTGGGCCAAGGCTTTTATCTCGCTTGCAACCACTGCAAATCCTTTACCTGCTTCACCAGCCCTTGCCGCTTCTATGGTTGCATTCAATGCCAAAAGGTTGGTCTGTCCGGAGATATCGGCAATGGTTTCTGTTACCTTGCTTATGTCTCTGGCGGCATTGCTCAGGTTATTCACCTTTTTTGATACATCCTCTGCGGTTTGAACTGCTTTTTGTGTAATAGTGTTGCCCTTGGATGTATTGTTGGCAATTTCTTGGATGGTGGATGTCATCTCTTCTGCTGCTGAAACGATCATTTGGATATTGGCTGAAGTATCTTCCATGGCAGAGGACACATTATTCATGTTTGTGCTCATCTCTTCTGCAGCCGCAGCCACGGCATGAGATTTTTCAGCTGTATTTTCAGAATTTGAGGTCATCTGGACTGAAACAGCAGATAATTCTGTGGATGATGAGGCCATTGTATTGGCATTGACGGCAATGTCCCTGATCATGCCCTGCAATTTTTCCAGAAAACGATTGAAAAATCCGGACATTTCTCCAATCTCGTCCTGGCGGCCGGCATCCAGTCGTTTCGTCAGGTCCCCTTCACCCTGGGCAATGTCTTGAAGCATTTCTGTTGTGTGTTTCAATGGCTCCAGAACGCTTTTCATTGTCCAAAAGCTGGACACTACTGCAATAATGACAAGGATAATAATTGCGCCGCCAACACCCATCTCAATATTTACAACCCGGGCAATCACACTTTGTGTTGCTGTCTTATCTTTATCCGCAGCCTGTTTGCTCAACTGCGTTACAACTCCAAGCATTTCCTGAAAACGGGGTGCTGCTTGCTGTATAAACATCAGATTGGCCTGGGCCTGTTGACCGATTAATGCCTGGTCCAGCACTTTCTGGTTGATCTCAAGCAAGGCTTTCCACCTGGTATCTACTTCTCCAGTGCCTAAGTTTTTCGAAATAACAAGTCCGTCTACTTCCTGCTTAACGGCTGTGTATTGATCAAGGTGCTTTTGTAAAAGATCCAGATCTTCCTCAATGAGAATTTTCTGTAATGCTCCCTGAGCATCAGAAGATTTCTGAATAATGAAGATAAGATTCTGGCTTCGATCCATGGACCCTTCTAACAGGTTGGCAAGACTGCCATTGGAGTTCCATAAAACAGTAAAAAGGATGGCAGCCGTCAATATTAACATCGCACTGCCACAAAGACCAAGGAGCATTATCTTAATTTTAATTTTCATGATATTCCCTTTCCCAAGGAAAGATTAAGGAAGAATCCGGATAAGTTTTTTCTTTTAATTCCCAATCACATTTTGGTGACATTGAAGCCTATAACGATTGAACCAATCGGTTTTCCCTGATCCATTACCGGGATACCGATCTGAATCTGTTGCTGGCCCGAGGATGCATCAATTTCGACTTCACCAATCCATGTCTTTCCGGCCATGGGGTCGTCATGTTTTGGTTTACCCTTGTGGCTCCAGTTACTTGACTTGGCAAGGAATGCGACTTTGGTTCCATCAGCTCCGGAAACAAATGCTTCAGAAACCGAGGCATCTTTCTTATCTTTTAAATATTTTGACAGTTCACAGGATGCAATCTCCTTAACTTCCGGGCTCAGTAATGTCAAAGATTTCCATTTGTCTTGATTCATATCTTTTGCATAGGCCGGTGGTGCTGCATTAAATGCCTTGACCGCTGCCACAACCTTTGCATCTGTACCCCAGGGGGTATACTGAACAACCTTTGCATCTACTTTGGCTTTGGTGGCATCGTCAAGGGCCAGTCCCACAGCAGTCACACATGCAATCAATAGAAAAACTGACAAACCAATCATCTTAATCTGTTTCATTACCATTCTCCTCTATCTTATTGTTTTTGAGTTCACATTGTTGAGACAATGTACGTTTTTGGATACCCTAAACCGTTTATACAAAAAACTATCTTTTGTTTTAAACATCCATCATTTTGCAGTTCTCAGATTTTATATTTTAAATTGTTTGACCATCATATTAAGTTTCTCGGCTAATTTTGATAGTTCAATGGAGCTGATATTGACCTGACGGCTTCCGGCATTGGTTTCTTCTGCTGCTTGACTGACTGCTGCAACATCCCGGGTGACTTCTTTTGTCACGGTGGAGATCTGGTTCATATTGTCATTGACCTCCTGTATTCCGGATACGGCCTGTGCGACATTGTTTGAAATTTCCTGGGTGGTGGCAGACTGCTCTTCAATGGCCGTGGCAACAGAAGTAACGATTTCATCAATCTCATGGATAATGCCGACAATGGTTTTAATGGCATCTGCGGCTTCCCTTGAAGTGTCCTGGACTCCGGATATCTTTTCGTTGATTTCACTTGTGGCCTGGGCTGTCTGCTGGGCCAGAGCTTTTATCTCACTTGCAACCACTGCAAAACCTTTGCCTGCTTCACCGGCTCTTGCTGCTTCAATGGTTGCATTCAATGCCAGAAGATTGGTCTGTCCAGAGATATCGGCAATGGTTTCTGTTACTTTGGTGATTTCTATGGCTGCCTTGCCGAGTCTTTCGACCTTTCCCGATGCCGCCTGAGCATTATGAACCGCATTCTGGGTGATCTGACTGCCCTTGGATGTATTCTTTGAAATTTCCTGGATTGTGGCTGTCATCTCTTCTGCAGAAGATACGATCATCTGGAAATTAACCGCTGCCTGTTCAGTTGCAGCCGCTACACTGTTCATGTTGGAACTCATTTCCTCAGAGGCTGCTGCCACGGTGTTTGCTTTTTCCAGAGTTATTTCCGAATTTGAGGTGATCTGGCCAGAAACCGTAGACAGTTCCGTGGATGAGGATGCCAGCGTTCCTACTCCCTCTGTGACATCCTTAAACATCTTTTGTAATTTTTCCGACATCATGTTTAAAGATTTGACGAGCGCCCCGATTTCATCCTTCTGATCCATATCAATCCGCTGGGTAAGATCTCCCGACGCTACCCGACCAGCAAATTCATTGGCAAGATTTATGGGCTTTGTGATCAAACGGGTGATTAGGAGTCCAAGCAAAACAGACAATGCAATACCCACAGTGGTAATGATAATTAGCAGTTTAAGTTGAAGACTGGTCGTATTTGAGGTTTTTGCCTGGGCCGCCTGAATAACAACCCTGGACATATCTTCTATGGTACCGAGCTGTTCTATTATTTTTTGACTAAAATCATCAGCATCATCATCCAACGTACTCATATATCCTGGATCAATGTCTGCTCCTGCGATTCTCCTAATTTGAAGGTCATAAATCTTTTTTATCCTGGGTTGTAATTCAGTAATATGAAACTGGGCTGCGCTTTTGGCTGTTTCCTTGAGCGTTTCGTCAGTGGAGGGATATATCCTCCCTTCCTCTGTTTCTGCACCTTCCTGAATAGCATTTGCAAAGATATGAAAAAATTTAACAAGGGCTTCATGCTCTTTCCAGATTTTATCCAAATCTTCTTTTGATTTGGAATCAATAAGCTCCATGATTATTTGCATATCCCTTGCAACAGAATATTTCATTTCCATGGCCGCATCTATAAGTGGTGCGGTTTCAATGACACTCCGAAAATGATTCTGCACCGCTTTTAATCCCAAAATCCCTGTTAGGGCTACAACAATTGTGATGGTACTTACCAAAAGAAAACCACCCATCTGTTTTTTCCCCAGATTTAGATCTTTCAGCATCCGCCCTCCCTGATTTTTTTATTTGAATTTCTAATAAGAGATCCTATTGGTGTTTCATTCAAATTTTTAAAACGATTTATTCAACCTTTTTGCCATCATCGAAAACTTCCCGTATTTTTTTGGCAAGATCCTTTATCACTATCGGTTTCATTAAAAGACCTTTAATCCCAAGAGATTTAACCTTTTCATCTGTCATGTTCTCGCTGAAACCCGTGCAAAGCAACACGGGTATATCAGGACGTATTTTGATCAATTCAATGGCCAGTTTGTCTCCCGACAGTTTCGGCATTGACATATCCGTAATGACCAAATCGTATTGACCTGGATCAGCCCTGAATACCTCCAACGCTTCCATACTGCTTATCCGTGAAGTAACCTTATACCCAAGACGGTCCAGAACCTGTTTTTCCATTTCAATAATGGAACTTTCGTCATCCACGAGAAGAATTCTTTCCGATCCACCCACTACCAGTTCTTTTGTCTGAGCGACCTGCTTTTCAAAATCAGTTTTAAAGACAGGCAGATACACATGGAACTCAGTACCCTGACCTGGTTTGCTAAAAACCTGGATGCCGCCATTCATGCTTTTCACTATTCCATGAACCACAGACAATCCCATCCCAGTCCCTTTTCCTTTTTCCTTTGTTGTAAAAAACGGTTCAAAGATCCTATTCACAACATCTTTTTTTATCCCCATACCAGTATCCGATACGGACAGACAAGCGTATAAGCCAGGTGCCATATCAGGATTTATTAAATCGTCCGAACTCAACTCTGTTTCTTTAAGTGTGACCTTGAGTTCTCCGCCTGTTTCTTCCATGGCATGATAGGCATTGGTTGCAAGATTCATGACAATCTGATGAATCTGAGTAGGGTCGGTCTTTACTGCGCCACAGTTTGATTCGAGATTTTGATTGATGGAAATGGTTGCAGGGATTGTAGAGCGAATCAGTTTTAATGCTTCTTTGATAATAGGTTGCACCTTCATCAATTTTTGACCTGTTTTCTCTTGGCGTGAAAATGAAAGAATCTGATGTGCCAGATCTCTGGCTCTTAATGAACCGGCATAAATCTCATTCAGGCTGTTACGGATTGGGCTATCTTCCGGAGTATCTTCGAGGAGCATTTCTGTATGACCCAAAATTGGAAAAAGAATATTGTTGAAATCATGGGCAATGCCACCTGCAAGAGTACCGATGGCCTCCATCTTTTGAGATTGCTGGATCTTGGTTTCAAGTTTGGCTTTTTCTCTTTCGGCTTGTATGCGGACAATTTCAGAGGATACCCTGGAACCTATTATATTCATTATAATCGGTGTATTTTTTTTTATTTCCAGTTTTTCACGTGAGATACAGCAAAGAATGCCAATCATAACATCATCTTTTCCCCGCAGTGCTGTCCCAATATATCCTTCAGCCCCTATTTGAATCAAATCAAGGGAATTTGGAAATGACTTTCTTACATTTTCAGGATAAACACAAAGGCCTTTACGAGCGGTTTCATCACAAGGGCTTCCTTTAAGTGGGTAAGAGAATTCTGTTATAAATTTCCCATCCAGCACCATTGAAAGAACCGTTGCTGTACCATCCTGCGTTATTTCGCTGATGATGGCACACTCACAGCGCAGCCAGTCACAAAGCTTTGTAACCACACCATCAAACAATTCTTGCCCGGTTTTCCCAACCGTCGTCTCGACAAGTGTCTGCGTGTCCCTTTCATTCTGTTTTATCTCTGTGATATCCCGTGTAATCGAAAGAATAATGGTTTCATTTTTAATGGTTATGATTCTTGCAGACATAAGCCCGGTTCTTATCTGCCCGTCTTTTCCCCTGAATTCAGCTTCCAGGTTTTCAACAACCCCATATTTTTTTAATCCAGAAACCAAACGCTCTCTGTCTCTGGGGTCATTCCATATGTTAAGTTCAAGGGAGGATTTCCCAGTAATATCTTCACGAGTATATCCCATGATCTTTGTAAACCCTTCATTGATCTCAAGATACATTCCATCCTCAATCCTGTTCAGATTGATTGCATCAGGACTTGTAAAAAAAGCTGATCTGAATTTTTCTTCACTTTTAATCAATTTTTCCATGGTTTGTTTTCGAATTGTGATATCACTATCAACCCCTCGATATCCTATCAATTCATCTTTTTCACCAATAATCGGGACACCATTGGTCAATAAACAAACCTGCTTTCCATCCTTGGTTGTATTCCAGTTCTCTAAATCTTTTATTAAACCTTTAACTTCAAGAACTTTGAAAAAAAGCTCTTTAATTCTTTCGGCTTCATGAGGAACCATAAAATCGAAAGGAGTCTTCCCAATCACTTCTTTTGAAGAATACCCAAGTATGGTCACAACATTTTCTGAGCAATAGGTATACCGCCCAATTGAATCTGTCTCCCAAATCCAGTCAGACATACTTTCAACGATTCCACGAAATCGTTCTTCATTCCTTTGAAGTTCGTTTTCCACTTCCTTGCGCTTGGTGATATCTATTGCAAGGCCTTCAATGATAACTGTTTCATCCTTTATAATTCTTCCTATCAATCGATCATGAAACCAGTGCCATTTACCATCACTATCCTTAATCCGGTACTCCAAATCATAATTTCGGCCCAATGGAACTTTCGAAATTGCATCCTTGACATAACCAATATCATCGGGGTGAATCGAATTGGTCCATAAGAATGGATTACGAGTAATTTCTTCCAGTGAAAATCCAAGAACATTTTTGATCGAATTGGACCAGTAGGTAGCCCCATCTTTTTGAGAATAATGATAAGAAATACATGGTGACTGTTCCACTAATTTTCTATACCGTTCTTCGCTTTTTTTTATCTCTTCCTCAGCTTTGATACGATTTTTTAATTCTTTTGATAACTCTTTAGTTTTAACTCTCACCTGGAATCGCAAAAAAACTGTTCCTGCAAAAAGCAATGCGACCAATCCACAAGCAAAAGCAGTTCCCCATTTCATCCAGGCTGGGAATTGAAATTCGGTAAAAGAATGCATTCCAAGGAATTTCGCCATAGAACTATAATAAATGGAGTTTTTATCTGTTTTGAAAGCAATTATATGTTTATCCACAGACTCTAAAAGGCCAGCCGGATCACCTTTGGGAACAGCATAACGCATCTGTATCGGATTAAAAACAATCGGGGTTGATTGTATGTTTAACTTTTCTGAATAGGTTTTGGCGGCGATATAATTCACAACACCTGCATCACATTTTCCTGATTCCAGCGCATGAAATATATCCCTGTAATTTTCAAGCAATACATTTTGAAACGGAATGCCCATCTGGTTTAAAAGAGCTTTGAAATGCTCACTGTGAGTATCGTCTGATAATGTTGCAATTTTTTTTTCTGACAAGGCATCAATGGACTCAATTGGAAAATTTTTACGGGTGTAAATCTGGCCCCAATTCGAAACCAAAGTTTCTTTGCAATAATCTATCTGGTTTAATCTGGATTCTTTAAATGCCACAACAGGCAGGATATCAATTTTCCCGCTGATCAAAAGATGATATGTCTCATGCCAAGATCCATAACGATAATCAAGTTTCCAGTTCTCTTTTTTAGCGATGTTCTCAAGTATATCGATGTAAATGCCCTGAGGCCTTGTTTCTGACATAAACATCATGGGTTTATTATCATAAATACCTACATGGACTTCTTTTGGAGATGCAAAAATTATGGAAGAGCTGCCCATCAAAATACATAAACAGAACATAACCGCATAAAGGTTGACGTTAGCCAGTCTTTTCATAGCATAACCTTATCCGTTCTTATCATTTTCTGAAAACAGTGATTTGTCTTGAAGAATAATTTTATACTCATATTTTCAATGTTTTATCAAGCAATGAATTTATACTTTTTATATAATCTTTGTTTTGAAAGGGCTTGGATAAATGATCGAGATAGGCATCATTTTTTTTCAAATCTTCTATCGATTCTAAGAATTCTATATTCCCTGAGCCGAAAAGGATTGGTATTGTTTTGTTTTGTGCCCGGATATAATTGTAGACATCCATTCCATTAATCTTTCCTGGAAGGATATAATCTAAACTTACAATATCATACTCATTCTTTTCAAACAGATCAATCGCCGCTTGCCCTGTCTGGGCAACATCGACTATGTGGTTACAAGGTTTCTGTGTCAAAATAAAGTGCTGAATATTTGAAATGGCGGTTTCATCTTCGACCACAAGTATTCGCTTTCCAAAGTGCAATATTTCTTTTTGGACTTCTGTTTTTTCTTCAGGGGCTGCTATTAGCTCTCTTTTCAATACAGGCAGACTGATGATAAATTTTGTTCCAGATCCAAGTTCTGATTTAAACAAAATAGTGCCATTATGTTGCTCTATATATTTTTTGACATTGGACAATCCATACCCTGTTCCCTTTATTCCGTTCTCATAAGAGCCTGAAATATCCTTGCTTCCTTTAAGGGTAAAAGATGGCTCATAAATTTCATCAAAATACTCTTTGGGAATTCCACATCCATTATCTTCAATTTCAAAACAGATATCATTGCCATGACAATATGTCCGGATGATGAGCCGAGGATTTTTAACCTTACTCATTGCATGGATTGAATTTTGTACAAGATTCACAAGGGCATGTTCTATCATTCCTGGATCTGCAATCAGAGAGGGGATATCTTCTTTATCATTTCTTATAACTTCAATTCCTTCGAGATCTTTTTTTAATAGGCTGATCACAAGGTCAATTTTTTCTGTAATTTTAAGAAGCTCCTGTTTCGGTTCCTGATTTTTTGCAAAGGCAATCAGATTTCTTGTTAAATTTTTTCCTCGCAAAGTCTGCTCAAATATCAATTCAAAAGTTTTTTTTGTTACTTCATTCTCACAATCCATAATAGACAGCTCTGCTGTGCCCATAATGATACCAAGGATATTATTAAAATCATGGGCCATCTTCCCGGCAACCTGACCAACCAAGGCAAGTTTTTTTGCTTCAGCCGCAACAGCAAAGGCTTTAATTTTTTCAGCTTGGGCCTTTTGAAGTTCAGTCTCGTCTTCCCCCACACAGATAATCCTTTCAAGAGAACCATCTGGTTTGAAAACTGCGTCAAATGAACCTCGAAAGTTATGGATTTGCCCTTTTATATCTTTAAGCCTGTAGTTTAGGAGAGCCTTTGATAATTTCCCCTTTTTCGCTTTGTCCATATGCTCCAGTAGCGACCCGATATCCTCTTCTAACATCATTGTAAATCCGGATTTCCCGATAAGATCTTCAGGTTTGTACCCTAACTGTTCATGGGATGGGCTTGCAAATATATAATTAGCATTTGAATCATGAATTGAGACAAGGGCGCTGGTATGACCGGTTATAAGCTTGAAAAGTTGCTCACTTTTTTTCAATGCTTTTTCCGCCGCAATGCGTTGAGTAATATCCAGAGCTATCCCTCCTAATAAATCAGGCTTTCCGAAACGCTCTATTTTGAATTTGTGAGTCTGATAGATATGATCTATCCCGTTTTTATCCGGCACGGTTTCAATAACAACCCTGTGAGTTTCAGTGAAAGTTTTTTTGTCATCTTCAATCATCGCAGCCGCTATATCACTTGGAAACAAATCAGTAGCAGACTTTCCAATCCAATCTTTTGCCCCCAATACATCATTCATATTTTTATTTACAAATAGCGTTTTGCATTCTTCGTCTTTTATGAACACAATCGCAGGAAGATGATCCATAAATAAAGAAAATCTTTCCTCGCTTTCTTGCAATTCTTTTTGTGTCTGTTTTCGATCATTAATTTCAGATTCCAAGGACTGCTTGGTTTCGGTCAATTCGAACCGCTCTTTTTCGAGGCCGTTTGCCAACTCTTCT
>CAZWMY010000054.1:0-24172 GCA_964635025.1 uncultured Desulfobacula sp.
ATGATCGTCCCGGTCGTGGCCCTGATCCTGTCCTCGTTTTTTGAAGGTTATGCCTGGAATGTTTACGCCGTTGCCGGACTCTTCCTGGTGGTGGGCGGCAATTTCCTGGCCCTGTTCAAACCCCGGCGCGCGCCGGCATGATCTTTGGAAATGAAAGGTTTATAAATCATCCAAAGGGATTAAACCCCATGCCCTCCCTGCTGGAGAACATGGGTAAAGATCATGGTGGTGGCAACATCTTTATGCCCGAGCAATGCCTGAATGGTACGGATCACTTGGTTGATTGTACCCTTTTAATCATATTGCTGACATCAGTGGAAACATTAATAGTTGTAAGATGTACATCTGGATGCCTGTTTGTGAAAACCCTGAATATCTCATCGGCAAAGGCTTGGCCAATCTGGGTGACGCCTTTAAAATCCAATATAACCTCAGTAAACCGGTCAAATCTTGATATCAATCTTTTTGCCTGCGATCTTGAAAGCAAAGATTCTCCCTCGTGTTGCATAAGCTCAACAGGAATTCGAGTTTTATGGAAGCTTGGATCTTTATCCGGGTCTGCGTATTCATCAAAAATAGCCTTTAATAAGGTGGCTGAGTCTTTTTTGATTTCCATATGAACAGTGGTTCCCGGAAGATCATTTCTTTCATCAAACAAAAACCCATCATCATTTCCCAACCCGACGAAACGTAACTGATGTGAAAAAATCAGGAAGGTATCAAACACTCTGGAAGTGAAAAATATACCTTCGCCGGAGTGGTTTTCAGGATCAGAAGTAAATTTGCCCTTTGCCAACTCTAAAATTGCCTGCTTTGGATGTTCCAGACCCAGTGTTGTTTTGATTTTTTCGAAAATTCCAATTCCGCTATCAGACACTTGTATCTTAAGATTTAAATAATCTACAGATAACTGAATCATTAAGATATCGGATTCTGAATGATCAATTACATTGTTGACCATTTCAGTGTAACCATACTGGCAAATTTCTTTTACATTGCTCTTAATGTCTTTCAACAGGGGGGCCACATCCCTTGACCACAGAATGTCTTCCTCTAAATGATCATTCTCATATGTCCAATTGTAAACGGTTTCAACCAATTGATAATGGGGTGATCGATTTGATCCAAGCCGTTCAATAATTTTATCTTCAACCAGCTCATTGACGTATTTATTTACAGTTGGCTTTGTGATTTGAAAATGGTTGCAAGTGATTGATGTCAATGTATTGGGGTTATGTGAGACATTGTTAATCATAAAGGTTTTAATCATTTCCACGACTTCTTTTGTAAACTTCATTCCAGCTTCCTGTATTTTATTATAAAAATAAAGACCGATTATTCTATCTTAATGATACATATAAATAGCAAATTATATAATGTAAAGTAAAAATAAACCAAACTTTAAAAAAAATGATTTATATGTTTATTCGATTTCAACAAAAAAATGAACCGGTTGACAGACGCAACGCCTTTAAATATAGTTTTCGATAGATATGAGCCAAAACATCATATAAAGCAAATCATGAGGGGATTCAATGAGATTTCAAGGGATTTTAGGGGTTGTCGTGCTGATCGGTTTCGCATGGCTGATCAGCGAAAACCGGTCTCAGGTGAAGATGAAAACCATTGTTACCGGGTTGCTGCTGCAAGTGATATTCGCTTTTCTGATGCTGAAGGTTCCAATCATGAGAGAGATATTTCATTTCCTGGACCGCGCGGTCCTGTCCATTGAATCCGCCACGACGGCCGGGACCTCTTTTGTCTTTGGCTATCTTGGCGGAGGGGCTTTGCCGTTTGATGAAAAAATACAAGGTTCAAGCTATATCCTTGCACTGAGGGGGCTTCCGCTGGTGCTCGTGATCAGTGCCCTTTCCTCTCTGCTGTTTTATTGGCGGATTTTGCCGGTTATTGTGAAAGCATTTTCCTTTATCCTCAGAAAGACGATGAATATCGGGGGGGCCGTGGGCCTGGGTGCTGCCGCCAATGTGTTCCTGGGGATGATCGAAGCACCGTTGTTTGTGCGTCCCTATCTCAAACAGATGACCCGGAGCGAACTTTTTATCACCATGACCTGCGGCATGGCCGGAATTGCAGGTACCGTCATGATATTATATGCAAGCATCCTGAAAAACGTGCTTCCGGATGCCCTGGGACACATCCTGATCGCTTCGATTATCACAATTCCCGCTGCTATCATGCTTTCCCAGATCATTATCCCGGAAACAAAGCCGCTCACCGAAGGCGAGCTCACCGCTCCCCAGATTGCCGTAAGTTCCATGGATGCCGTCACCAAAGGGACGGCGGAAGGGGTTCATCTGCTGATCAATATCATTGCCATGCTCATCGTGCTGATTGCGCTAATCCATTTATGCAATCAATTCATCGGCCTGCTCCCGGATATCTTGGGAAGCCCGGTGACGCTTCAGCGGATTTTAGGCTGGGTCATGTCGCCGGTGGTATGGCTGATCGGCATTCCCTGGAAAGAGGCACAGGCAGCCGGGGCACTCATGGGGACAAAGACGATTTTGAATGAATTTATCGCATATATCGATATGGCCAACCTGGCGGGAGGCGTATTGAGCGAAAAGAGCCGTCTGATCATGACCTATGCACTATGCGGGTTTGCCAATTTCGGAAGCCTGGGAATTATGATTGGCGGTATGGGAACAATGGTTCCCGAGCGCCGGGATGAAATTGTGGCATTGGGGTTGAAATCGATTGTCGCCGGCACGCTCTCAACATGCATGGCAGGTGCCATTGTCGGGTTGCTGTAACCCGCCGGAAAAGACCCCGGATTTTTTAACCATTGACATGACGGTATTCCCGACGAGCGAAGCGGACATCGGTTTTAAACTGGATGTGTAAACATCTTTACTTGGTTTTCGGTTGTTGATAATATGAGCCCATAATACAGCCCTTAGGCAGAAAGGGAGTTATGGGCAATAAAAAAAATACCGGGAATATGGCTGTGTCATTGCTTGAAGCAGCTTTAAACCAGAGCAATGCAGTCAACGAAGTTCTGCGTGAAATTACAAGGGCTGTTCACAGCTCTGAGAATCTGGACCGTCTGTTTGAAACCATCCACCAGATCCTGAGCCGGGTTATCGATGTAACCAATTTTTATATCGGTCTGTATGAGAAAACAACCAACAGTATCAGTTTTCCATTTTTTCGGGATGAATATGACGACAGTGCTGAGGTATGGGATGTTTCCTATCTTAAGACCGATTCTTTGACCAATGAAGTGTTCAAGGAGCTAAAACCGATCCTTCTGAAAAAGCAGGATCTGGATATCCGGGCAAAACAGAAACGGATTCTTGGAACTGTCCCCATTATCTGGCTTGGGATTCCATTAATGACCAAAACCGAACCCATCGGCGTAATGGTGGTCCAGAGCTATTCAGACCCGGATGCCTTTACTCAAAAAGATGTGGATTTTTTATGTGCTGTTTCTGAACAGATTGCTCTGGCTGTGGAGCGCAAGCAGGCGGAAGAAGCCCTTAAAAAAAGCGAATCAAAATTCCGGGCTTTGTTCGACACCATGCCCAACGGTTTTTATACTTCTTCTCCAGAAGGATATATCATTGATGCAAACCCGGCTTTTATAAAAATGCTAGGGTATAACGACCTGGATGAGCTCAAATCGGTTCATATTCCAACCCATCTCTATGTCCATGAAGAAGAGCGCAATGATATGATCCGGCAGCATCAGAACGAGGAATTCATCGACGGGCTTGAAACCTATCGGCTTAAAAGAAAGGACGGCCGGATCATCTGGGTTGAAGACAATGCACGGTATATAAAAAAGGAGGATGGAACCGTTCTTTATAACCAGGGAATCCTAAGAGATATCACCCGGAGAAAAGAGGCTGAGGATGCTTTGCATGAAAGCGAAGCGCGTTTCAGGACAGTCATCGACCATTCCTATGATGCCGTTCTTATCCATGAATCGGACGGCCGGCTCATTGACGTGAACAAAACCATGCTCAGGATGTTTGATGTCTCCTATACCGAGGCCCTTTCCTATACTATCGATGATTATACCGGCCCGGCAAACAATATTGCGGATTCTCAAAATAACTGGATGCGGGCGCTGGCCGGAGAAGATGTCTTATTCCCGTGGCAGGCAAGGCGGCCAAAGGATGGATCCGTGTTTGATGTGGAAGTCTATCTCACAAGGATTATTGCCGGTAAAAAAAAGCTCATTCTCTTTAATGTCCGTGATGTCACTGAACAGAAGAAGGCTGAAAAAGCATTACGGGACAGTGAGGAAAAATATCGCCTGCTTTTCGAGAATTCCATCGAAGGCATTTACCAGACAACACCGGACGGCAGATTTCTTTCAGTCAATCCTTCTTTTTTAAGGATTTTCGGATTCAATTCACAGGATGAACTTTTTGACCGGTTCAAAAATGTTGGAACACAGCAATATGTCAATCCCGAGGACCGGGAGAGGTTAAAAAGTTTTATTGATGCACAGGGATTTGTCAACTCTTTTGAAACTCAACTGTTAAAAGAGGACGGAACGCCTATCTGGGTTTCCATGAGCGCAAGGGCGGTCAGGGATGATTCGGGAATACTGATGTATTATGAAGGGTTTTTGCAGGATATCACAGAGCGTAAAAAAGCCCAGGAGGAGCTCTACCGGATCTCCATCCATGATCATTTGACCGGTATCTGCAACCGGCGGTATATTTTTGAGCGGCTCAATGCCATGGTCAATGAGTATCAAAGGGAGACCCGGCATTTTTCCCTTTCCATTGTTGATTTGGATTTTTTCAAGAAAATCAACGATACCCACGGTCATCAGGCCGGGGACTTTATTTTAAAGGAGTTTGCCGCTGTTCTGTCCGACTGTTTCAGACCCTATGATCTGGTGGGGCGCTACGGCGGCGAAGAATTCGTGGTTGTGGCCATGAATATTGATATCCGGCAGACCCGAACCATGCTTGAAAGACTCAGGGAGATTGTCAAGGATTGTGTTTTTAATTTCAATGGAAACCTTATCCGCCTTACTTTCAGCGCCGGTGTTGCCAATTCAGGCGAAGCAGGATTGGAAATGACGGTTGAAAATCTCATCCGCAGGGCGGATGAGCGCCTCTATCTTGCCAAGGCACAGGGACGTGACAGAATCATAACCCGATAATCTTGCCATTCTAATGATTGAATTCGTCTTCCATATTTGTTATGAGAAAAAGTCGTTAACCTTTAATAAGCGAGATAAGAATGGAAAAAATAGTAGGAATTCGAAGGGAAGATAAAAACAAATGGGAGAGAAGGGTACCGATCATCCCGGAAGATATAGGGAAATTGAATGACAAATATGGTATCCGGGTATTGGTTCAACCTTCAACCCTCAGGATTTATTCAGATGATGCGTTTAAAGATAACAAAGCAATTGTGGATGAGGATTTGAGCAGTGCAAAAACCATATTTGCCGTAAAAGAGATCCCGACCCGTCTTTTGTCCGAAGGGAAAACATATATTTTTTTCTCCCATACCATCAAGGGCCAGCCCTATAATATGGATATGCTCAGGAAGTTGATGGCCTTAAAATGCAACCTCATCGACTATGAGCGCATTGTCAATGAAAAGAACCAGCGCCTGATTTTTTTCGGCGCCCATGCAGGGTATGCAGGAATGATTGAAACCCTGTTTGCCTTTGGCCGGAAAATGAGGCTCGGCAATATTGATTCACCCCTGGCAAAAATACGTCAGGCCTATGAATATGAATCCCTGGAACATGCAAAAAATCATGTCCGGCAGATTGCCGCGGAGATTTTAAAACAGGGTCTGCCAAAGGAGATCTGTCCCCTGATTGTCGGGTTTTCCGGATACGGCAATGTATCCAAAGGGGCCCAGGAAATTTTTGACCTCCTGCCGTTCAAAACCATTACCCCAAGTCAGATGGAAGCAATCCGGAATCAGGATGTAAAGGACAACCATCATCTGTATAAGGTTGTTTTCAAGGAAGAGGACATGGTCAAGCCGGTAGCAGGGACCTTTGAACTTCAGGACTATTATGACCACCCGGAAAAATACACATCCGTCATGGAGCAGTACCTGCCGAACATCGATATCCTGGTGAACTGCATCTACTGGACTTCAAAGTATCCGCGGCTGGTGACCAAGGCCTGGCTCAGAGAGCAGGCAGCGGCAGCAAAGGTTCTCAGGCCATCCGTCATTGGGGATATCAGCTGTGATATCGAAGGCTCCATTGAGATCACCAAAGATGCCACCATGCCGGACCATGCCTGTTTTACCTATTTTCCTGAAACAGACCGGTTTGAGGATGAGATCTGCCAAACCGGCGTTACGGTCATGGCCATTGACAACCTGCCCTGTGAATTTCCAAAAGAAGCATCCATGTTTTTTTCAGATATCCTAAAAAATTATGTTAATGACATTGCTGCTGCAGATTTCGGCAAACCCTTTGAAACCCTATCCCTGCCTTATCCCATCAAAAAGGCATTGATTCTTCACAACGGGCAATTGACACCGGATTATGAATATATGAGACAATTTATATAAGGAGCTTATGATGAAAAAAATATTAATATTGGGCGCTGGGCTTGTGAGTAAACCGGGCGTGGTCTTTTTACTTGAAAATAATTTCCACGTCACCGTGGCTTCTCGAACAGTTGAAAAAGCTTTGAAAATCGTTCAGGGGTTTGAGAACGGAACGGCAAAACAGCTTCTGGTGGAAAATGCGGAAGCCCTTGAAGCCCTGGTAAAAAAACATGATATTATTGTCAGCCTTTTGCCCTGGACCCATCATACCATTGTGGCCAAATGCTGTCTTAAAAACGATAAATTCATGGCCACCACTTCTTATGTCAGTGCGGACATGAGGGCCATGGATGCCGACATTAAGGCCAAAAACCTGCTTTTTTTAAACGAGATCGGTGTGGACCCCGGCATGGACCATATGTCGGCCATGAAAATCATTGACGATATCCATGCCAAGGGAGGAAAGATCAGGCATTTTTACTCCATCTGCGGCGGCCTTCCCGCACCGGATGACAATGACAACCCCTTTGGGTACAAATTTTCCTGGAGCCCCAGGGGCGTGGTCCTGGCTTCCCGAAATGCAGCGCGGTTTCTTGAAAACGGCAAGGAAATCAATATCAAAGGCGAAGATCTGTTTTTAAATTACCGTATTGAAGAAGTGGAAGGTCTGGGCAAATTTGAAGTTTATCCCAACCGGGATTCCATTCCCTATAAAGAGATTTACGGTCTTAAGGATGCCCAAACCGTCATGAGAGGCACCTACCGGAATCTGGGCTGGTGCGATACACTCAAAAAGATAGTCGATCTCGGACTTATCGATGATACACCGCTTCCAGGGCTTTCCAATATTTCATTCAAAAAAATGATGGCCGATATTGCAGGCGTATCCGAATCCGATGATGTCATGGCTGCCGTTGCAAAAAAAGCAGGGCTGGAAAAGAGTCATTTTGTTATTCAAAACCTTAACTGGCTGGGTCTTTTCAGCAATGATCCCGTACCGGCGCAAAATAACCGCCTGGATATTTTAAGTCAAAAACTGCTTGAAAAGCTTATTTATAAACCCGGTGAAAGAGACATGTTGCTGCTGCGCCACACCTTTGTGGTTGAAAATGCGGACAAGACACCGGCAAAGATCACTTCCACAATGATTGACTACGGTATTCCGCACGGTGACTCATCCATGGCCAGAACCGTGAGCCTTCCCCTGGCCATCGGCATCAAATTGATGGCTGAGGGGAAAATCAATTTAACCGGCGTGCAGATTCCCATTGTAAAAGAAATCTACGAACCCGTGCTCAAGGGTCTTGAAACGCTGAACATCAAAATGGTTGAAAAAATTATATGGCCGTAAGCTTATAATTGCCTGCAATAAAATTATCCACCACCCATTTGATGCTGTCTTCCGTTGTCATGAGCATGTCCATCTGGCGGGTGAAAAGAAGGAGACGGCCCAAGATATCCAGCCGGTCCTGGATCAGGGGACAGGGATAATTCCGGAATCTTGCATCGACCTTGTCCTCTTTTACATCTACTGTAAAATCATAAGCTTTAAGGATCAGGGCGATGGCCCTGACTCTCCGGTTTCTTTTGATGTCGTCGGCAGCCCCGCCTTTAAAGGAAAAAGTGATATAATTCTTATTGACGGTTTCCCCGCAATAGGCATCCACAACACTGTAATGATATCCGATCCGTGAACTGAAATTCAGATATTCGTCTGCAATGATGGCATAGCTTCTGTCGCCGAACCGGTCTTCGACATGGCCGGGGGCCAGCATCTGTTCCTGCATGACGGACAGAAAACCTGAAAAATTAATCGGTCTGGGTTCTACTGAATTGACATCCTTATGGAGCATACCTTCCAGCAGGGAAAGAAAGGGGGTGGATTGGATCTGATCTATGGATAATCTTCCCTGGCAGGTGTTGATGTCTCCTGAACCATTATCCGATTCACCTGACGCCTCTTTTTTGATCCCCGTGCCAAGATCAATGATATGAAGGTCTATGGGGAGAGTGGCGGCAAGGCGTAATGAACATTTGTCCTGTTTTGAGGCAATATCACTGACGCTGAACATTTCAATATAAGAAAATTCATGGCAGAAACGGGCGATATCATGGAGAGTTCGGCATCCTGCCGGTGTAAATTCAGGCGCTTTGGGATTGATGAGATACAGGGGTATCATGAGCGTGGAAATTTTTTCAAGGTGTTCAAGGACAGGTGTCCCCTTCATGTGGGCATCCTGTTTTTCTATTGCTGTGATCAGTTCCGCCACCACCCCTTCATAAACCCGGCCGCTATAGCCGTCCACAGTGATTTCCATGTCTTCCGGGATGTCTTTTAGTGCTGTTGCCGCGCCAAGACCCATGAGGGTCGGCACGTTGAACTCACGGGCAAGGGACGCCATGTGGCCGCTGATGCTCCCGGATTCAGTTATGATGGCGCTGCATTGCCGCATGACCATGGTGTATTCGGGAGAGGAATGGTGGGCGACCAAAACCGCTTTGACGGGAAAAGAGGCAAGATCCTGCTCGGATCTGACATGAAAGGCTTTCCCTGTGCCGATACCCTGGGACGCCACCTCGCTTTCTTCTATGATCACCCTGTAACCGGGTATGGGCTCGGGCTTTTTCATGGTTGTGGTTGAACGGGTTTCAGCTGAAGACGTTAAGTGTGCTGAATTAATCCTCAGGGGCCTGGATTGCAGAATGGTGATTTTCCCCATGGGATCAACCGCCCATTCAATGTCCTGGGCGCATTTGTAATGATCCTCAAGCTGTTGTCCGTATTTGGCAAGCAGTCTTATCTGGTCGTCATCAAGCGCCGGGGCAGATCTTTTCTCAGGGGGCACGGGAATTTCCCAGATACCCTCGACATCTCCGGAATCCTTTGATCTATGGTGGCAGATCAGTTGAACCGCTTTTTCTGAAATATCCCGGCTTAAAATCGGGAAGGCATCTATTTTTTCAACCACATAGGTGTCCGGCCGGATAATTCCGTCCACGGCATAGGGTCCGAGCCCCCATACGGCATTGATGATGATATGGGTATCTAAAATATTGTAGGGGTGCCGGGTGTACATAACCCCGCTGGCAGCGGAATCCACCATCCGGATGCAGGCCACGGCCATGGCAAGATCATTGTCGTTGATCCCTTTTGCAAGCCGGTAAGATATGGACCGGGCAGAAAAAAGACTGGCAATAATGGATTTATAGGCATTGCCCATCTGATCAAAGCCGACATTAAGTAAGGTCAGATACTGTCCGGCAAAGGACAGATCCCCGTCTTCTCCGATGGCGCTGCTTCTCATGGCCACCCGAACATCATCGGGAGATGAGGCAGGCGTCTTCCACAAGGCTTCAAAGGCCTTTGTCATATCTGCCATGATTTCATCCGGAATCGGTTTCGATTTGATAAGATCCACAATTTCATGGCTCAGGCGGCTGAGAAGGGCAATATGATTTGCATCATCCACATCAATCAGGTTTTTTCGTTTTTGGATCTCCTCTCTCAGGTTGTTTGAATCAAGAAATGTGTTGAACGCTTTTGCCGTAATGGCAAACCCTTCCGGAACCGGCATCTTAAGAGAATTTTGAATTTCACCCAGGTTGGCGCTCTTTCCCCCCACAAAGTCTGCGTCTTTTTTAAGGATATCAGTGTAGGGAATAACATAAAACGGGGGCTCTAATTCCTTTTTTTCAGTGATGACGGATTTGATTTCCTGGTTGATCTTATCCAGAACCTGATAGAGCTGGGGGTATTTGTTGCCGGACAGCACATTCAGATTTTTTACCATTTTAAACACCTGGATCATGGACCGGATGACCTGGTTTTTAATATAGGATGCACCAAAGATATGGTTTCCTTTGAGCTTTTGTTCCATATCGGCCAGGATGTTGAAAAGTTCGGAGTTTGCTGCCAGCAATTCCTTGAAAAGCGTGTATTTGAACCTGAACACAACATTTGCCTCGCCGTTTTCCGCGCTTCCGTTTTGGTTATCATTTCCTGTTTTTTTGCGTCTTGAGCGAATCAGCCTTTTAATATTGCCTATAATGGTCGGCATGAAAAAATTCCTTTTGTATGGGTGCCGTTGTTTTTATGCAACAATCTTTAGTATTGTCTTAAAAGACAATCATATAATTAATAAGAGATTATCTTAAAAGACTCAATTAAAAAATATGCCATATGCCGGATATTTTTTTTATCAAGACAGTGATCCTCTGTCCTTTGAAGAGAACATCTGCTTTTTTTTACAGGGCCGGGTTTGTTTTTTTTGCAAAGTGTAAAGAAATCCGACAAGTTTTCTGTTAAAAATCCTTTCACAGGGTTATGGATCTTCCCCTTATTTTTATGCCAATCCCTTTTGGAATAAGGATCAGATAAATTTTTACCTGACGAGGATCATCATGGCATGAAACTTGGTTAAAGCCTTTGCAGAAACCCAAAGCATGCATAAACAGCTTTGAAATAGTATAGGGAATTGAAGTAAAAAATAACATTAAATGGATATGGAGGAAAGGATGAAAGGAATTTGGACGAAAATAAGTGTTTTTGTTCTCATGCTCTGCACGCTTCTGCCTCAGGCAGCAATGGCCGCAGGTGAGAAAGCGGATTTAGTAGTCATTGTAGCGGATACAAGGCTGCTTTCGGGAATTTTGAAGGCATGGGGAACGCTTTACAATGAGAGCCATCTGTATTTTGCCCTGCTCACCATCGTATTGATACCGGTCATTGGTTTACTTTTCGGAACCATTGCCGATATCGTGATGAAGACCATCGGGATCGATCTGGAACACAGGGAACTGTCGGAACATTGATATTGGATTTTTTGATACTATTTAATTGATGGAGGATATATTTATGGATTGGCTATATGTACTGATGCCTATTTCTGGGGTTACAATTTTTTGGCCAGGCCTTGTCATTCTCGGCGTGGGTGTGGGAATTATCGGCGGATTTTTCGGTATGGGCGGGGCATGGATGGTGACCCCGGGTCTTAATATTTTGGGGTTTCCCATGGCCTTTGCCATTGGAACCGACATTGCCCACATGGCAGGGAAATCTCTGATTTCCACCATGCGACACGGCAAATTCGGGAATGTGGATTATAAACTGGGAATGATCATGCTGGTCGGTACCGTTGTCGGTTTTGAGGTGGGTGCCCAGATGATCATGTGGCTTGAGCGACTCGGCAATGTGGAGATGGTTGTTCGTCTTCTTTACCTGGTTCTTCTCGGTCTCATTGCATGGATGGTATTTCACGATGTTTCAAAAAAGAAGAAAAAAGACAGGGAAGCCATTGCCAGAGGCGGTAAGGTTGACGCCTTATCAACCGGTATAGAATGGCATAAAACCCTTCATAAAATCAAAATACCGCCCATGATCAATCTTGAAGTGGCAGGAATTTATTGCTCTGCATGGCTTCCCATCAGCATCAGCTTTTTTACAGGCTGGCTTGCCGGTATCCTCGGTATCGGCGGCGGTTTGATCCGCATGCCTGCTCTTCTTTATCTAATGGGATGTCCGACCCATGTGGCGGTTGGAACCGATCTCTTCGAAGTTATGATATCCGGTCTTTACGGTGCCTTTACATATACCATGAAAGGCCGTACGGAACTTGTGGCAGCCGTTATCATGTTGGTCGGTGCAGCAGTTGGCGCCCAGATCGGAACCGTAGCAACAAAATATATCAAAGGATACGGAATCCGTATTGCATTCGGGCTTGCCGTTGTCGGATGCGCCTTGTCCATTGTCTTGAAACTTCTGGCCAAAGAAATTGCGGCGTATAAGGTCCTCCTGGACAACGCGTCAACAACTCTGGTACTGGGTCTTGTTTTTTGCATGTCGCTATACATTGCATTAAAAATGATTGCCGGTGCAAAAGCAGAGGTTGCCGCCAAAAAGAATAAATAACCATGAATACCAACTAAGAATGAACTGATGTGAGAATCAGGCCACTATATAAGGAGAACAATATGAAGAAGTTTATCGGACTCGTGCTCGCAATGCTTATCCTGATGATGTTCACAGGCTGCAATGACGAGGGCAAGGTGAAACAGGGGCGTGCCATTGCCTTTGATAAGGAAAAAGGGCTGGTTACATTTATCGAGGATAAAAGCCTTGTAATGGGTAAACCAGACTATCTCACACCGACATCTCTTCCGCCGTCCGTGTTTTTAATCCCCAAAGATAAACAGGAAATGGGCGGAGATCCGGCTGTGGGCCAGAGAATGAAGCTGGATACCGAGAAAAACAATATCATCATTTTTGATAAGTCAACCCAGCAGTTTAAAACGATTCCTTTTACCCTGATCACGAAAAAGGAAAATGTCCCCAAGGAAGATCCTCTGGTAAAAGGCAAGAAATATCCGATCGTGGACAGAACCGCCAAAACCATAGAGATATATTCAAGCCGTTTAAAAACCTATGTATCCTTTTCTTTGCCCGAGGAATATTTTGCTCTGCCCGACGAGACCTGGGCAGCCGGTGATGAAATCCGCATTTATTACAAGGAAGAAGGAAAATCACTGCGGTTTATGAATATCACAAAAACCGATATTTTCAAGAAATAGCACGCGCAAGAAATATCAGAGACAGCGGTTTACTCTTTTTTAGATGGATGCCGCTGTCTCTCATATCTCCAATTCAGGGTAAAAATAATTTGCCGTAAAGGAAAAAAGATCCATGGGTAAAAACCGGCTGATGCACAAACGGATGATTCTGGGCAGAATATGCCTTATTGCCTCTATGATTGCGCTGGTCGCTGTTTTGGATGCTTTAATCGCAACCTACCGAAAACCGGCCAATGACTTGGACATCATTGTCGGCCGGTCTTTTAAGATTACAGGGAATGTTTACGGCAATGTTAAAAGTATAGAGGATATCAAGGTTGTATCGGATTCGCCGGAAATCAGCCTTGATTTCGATGGGAATATTTTTTCCGGCTATTTTCTTGGCGTTCAGATGTGGAGAGCCAATCTTAAAGCCGGGTCCTCTTTGAAGCCGGGAAGATATCATATAAAGCTCATTATCCCGGATATTTCAGAGATCAAACCCGAAGATCGGCCGAAACTGGAATCGCTTTTAAGCTATACTGTCAATGTCTATGGTGATGTAAAATCCCAAAGGCAGGGCAGCCTGTCTTTTATTAACCGGTATACGGGGATATCTTCCTGGTTCGTTGCCATTGCATCTTTTTTGGCGGCACTCTTGACAGGGGCCTTAATTTTTCTCATATCAGGAAAAATTGAAGCGGAGATGGCAAAACTGGGGTTTGCAGAAATATATCGGGTCAGTAAAAATTCAGGCGGGCTTGAGATTTTCTTCGGACTGGGCAAGCTCCACGGGCTTGAATCCGGTGAAAAATTAGGGCTTTTTGATGCATCAGGTGCATTTTTAAAAGAAATCGTCGTGGAGACCATTGGTAGGGAAACATCCAGTGTAATTGTAGATCTCTTGAAAATAAGACCCGGCTTTACCGTGGCAAGGATGAGCCAATATTCCTCATGAACATTTCCTGATAACATATAAAGGGTGAAACATGAATAAGCTGAAGGTCCTTGTTGTTGATGATGAAGATGATTTCCGCGAGTTGGTGGTTCAAAGACTGACCCTTAACAAAATGAATGCCGAAGGCGTAAAAAACGGCACCAGGGCCATGGAGATCCTAAAGCAAAAGGACTTTGATGTTGTGATCCTGGATGTGAAAATGCATGGTATCGGAGGAATTGAAATATTAAAATGGATCAAAGACAACACACCCGAAGTAGAAGTCATCATGTTGACAGGCGATGTCTCTGTGGAGGCCGGTATCACCGGCATGCAGCTCGGCGCATTTGATTATGTCATGAAACCTGTCCCCATGAATGAGCTTTTTGATAAAATAAGACAGGCCTATGAAAAAAAGCAGGGATAAAAGCCCGGGCTCTCCGCCAAATAAAAAAAATCCAATCACAAGCACTATCCAAAAAAAGATATCCTAAAACCATATCCATATTTCAGGCATTTTTTTCGGAAAAAGCAGGTAAAAAACCATTCAGTCGAGTTGACAAACAGTGTTTATCTGCTTTAGTATGCGTCGATTATCAACGAGGAGGATTTTGATGATGAAAAAAAGATTGATAACAGCCATGGTGGCAGGATTGATCTATATCGGATGCGGGAGTGCAATGCTTTTTGCTGACGGGGGAGAGGAAATGCCGCCACCCAGGCCCATGCCCAAATACGGCAATGCTGTCAAGGCGTTTGAAACCGACGACACTCTGCTGTTAACCAAAGACAATCTGGGTACGGTAAAAAAATTTTTTGAAAGCAAAAGTGAAGGCGGGGATCGCGTTGAGCCCCTGGCATCAAGCGGAAAACAAGCCTTTAAGATGAGTTTTTATAAAAAAATCGGCGGCCAGGAAAGATCTGTTCAGCTTATTGAGGCTGAGGAAAAAACCCCGGATAACAATGCGCATCCTGCCCTGGGAGAATTAAAAGGTCAGGTCATGATGGGCAAACATTCTGAAGCTGAATTTCAGGCCCTGGAGAAAAAATATAAGAATCTTCACCTGGCTTATTTCCGCCAGGTATCTGATGATAAAGGCGGAACTGTTTCAGAAGGGGAAAAGATTTACCGGAAAGCATTTAACCAGGCGCATGGCAAGGATAAGGCCGCCGCAGAGGCTAATGCCCCGAATGCTGAGGAAATGGCGGCAGGAAAAGCTGAGGCCCAGGACATAAAAAAAAAGATGCAGGAGCTGAAAGCCAAGGGAGATATTGCAGGCATGATGGCTTTGGCCCAGGGAGGAAATAAATTGCCCGGCCAGACCAAGCAGGGGGCTGCTGCCATGGATGCCATGGGCAAGGATACCTGGGATATATGGGTCAAATGTCTTGAGGACATAGAAAAAGTAGCCTATTGGACCAAGGTGCAATACAGTGCGTCACCCCAATAATATTCGTGATATCAAATTGCAATAATTTATAATTTTAAGGAGAAATTATGCGACATCGTATTCTGGCAAGTCTGTTGTTCATTCTGTGCCTGACACAGGTATCCTTTGTTTTTGCTGCCAAAGACCCCAATGACAGCCCCGGCAGCAAGGATCCGGCCCTTTTTTCCCGCATGACCGGGTTTCATATTTACCGGACTGAAATAAAGGAATTTGATAGATATGAATTTACCATAGGTCAGGATAAAAAAGAAAAAGTGGAAGGGTATCACACCTTTGTGATTTATTATGCCAATCCGGGAATTACCTTGCCCAGCGGGATTCAGGTAACCCGTAATTATCTCAACGCGGCCAAAGCCATTGGCGGGGCCCAGGTTTTTGAATATGATGACGGCGGCACGATTTATTCCATCATCAAGGTTGTAAAAGACGATAAAGAAATTTGGGTCGAAGTGGCGGCAGCTGGAAATGATCAATACAGTGTCCATGTGGTGGAAAAGCAGCTCATGAAACAGGATGTGGTCGCCAATGCCGAGGCTATGTCGGGCAGTATCAAGGACACGGGCCGGGTTGCGGTTTACGGTATCTATTTTGATACAGGCAAGGCAGACCTGAAGCCTGAATCAGAGCCTGCACTGGCAGAAATCGTGAAAATGCTCAAGGCAGATGCAAATCTTAAAATTTATGTGGTGGGTCATACCGACACCGTGGGCCAGTTTGCCGCCAATGTGAAATTGTCCCAGGACCGGGCCGCCTCAGTGGTCAATGCCCTGGTGAGCAAACATGGGATCTCGGCCGCAAGGCTCACTCCTTTTGGCGCGGGCCCGGCCTGCCCGGTGGCATCCAACAAAACCGATGAAGGAAAGGCCAAAAACCGCCGGGTGGAGCTGGTGGCTCAGTAATCTTGAGCCGATAGCCTGGATTTGATATTTTTTTAGGGGGATCTCCTATTGGGAAGGAGAGCCCCCTTCTGCTTTTACAGGTTCCGGCTTCATATCCGCCAAATAGCCTGCGCGCTGCTGAATCAGGCCTAAGGGAGGGTCAGCATCGGGAAATTTGCTGTAATAGATCATCAGGGCTTTGTTTACTGTTGCAACTGCCTCGGGTTTTTCTCCTTTCTCAGCAAGGAGTATTGATTTCAGACTCAGTCCTTCCAGGTTTTCAGGATCATCCGAGAGGATCTGGTCTACCATTTTTCCGGCAGTTTCCAAATCTTTTTTAAACAAGCTGAAATGGACTGCCTGTAATTTTTTTTCTGTTTCAGAACCTGCTTTCTCTTGCTCTTTTTCAATCTTCAGATGGAAACGGTCAGTGGCAACATATCCTGGCAGGCCTTCCACCTTGCCCGGGTCAAAGGATATGGCCAGGGTATAGGTCCCCGGCAAAAGACCTTCAGTTTCAGAAGGCTCCAGAAACCATGAGGCATGGGCTGAAGCGTCCACATCAAGGCTCAGGGTTTTCTCTTCCGGATTCATGGGGTGAAGGGGCCAGGCAATCGTTTTGCCTTCTGCATTCTTGATCTGGACCATGAGAGCTTCCCGCCAGGAGCCGTTTTTTCCGGTCAGGGTAATGGGCTGGGCCGTTGGCAGGTTCCCCTTGTCATCCGGGACCAGGGCTTTTCGCCATACAAAGGCGCTGATGATCAGCGGCCGGGAAGTGTAAAGAACCCGGCCGGATTCAGCTGAAGCGGAAATCACGAGCTGCCCGGGAACCTCCTGGGGTTCTGCGGGTTGGGAAGGCTGCTCTGTTGTTGTTTGCAGAGGCCCGGATTCAGCTATGGGTTCGGGTTTGCCGTCACTGCCGGTAAAACGAAGAAAGATAAAGGCAAGCCCTCCGGCCAACAGCAGAATCAGAATCACGATCAGGATGGGATGTTTTATAGATACAGGTTTTGACATTTTTTAAGTTTCCTTCTCTAATGGTAAAGATCATTCACACAGATTTTATCAACACAGTCTCCCCGGTCTGAAGCTGCATCGGCATACCTGGTGTCTGTTTTGCGGCCTTCCTGATTCACGCCGGTTCCGTCCGGGCTGGTACACAGATTCTGGCCCACAGGCTCCTGGCATTCCCAGAAGAGGCAATACCGACCCCCGTATAATCCTGGCCCACCTCCGTATCTGGCCTGGGAGATATCATAACGCATGACGCAGTCGTCATTGCCGCTGTGCTGACCCCAGAGATTGCCCATTTCAATGGGGAAGGGATTATCCCAGACCGGCAGTTCCGGAAGATAGAGTTGGGAATCATCTTCACCAAAATAAGCTGTGATGAGATACCCCTTTCCTTTAGCATCAATGTCGGCCTGGCTCTCATATTCGTACAGCACCTTTTTCCCGTCAACGGTCTTTGATTTCCAGTAAAGGGTTTTATCTTTCCCATCCCCGTGGTGCCAGACGTTGCAGCAGTGGAAAAGCTCGTGGGCAAGGGTTTTTGCATAGTATTCATAGGTTTTGGAACTGTCGCAGAGTTTACGTGTCACCGTGTCAGCCAGGTTCCGGTCGATCAGGACCCGGTCGATGACCCTTGGCGTTCCAGGGCCGCCCACAGCCTCCCCGTAAATATCCGGGCGTGATGCACTGTCCAGGAGAAGCCCATGCTGATCCACCACATGGGGGCCTTCCGAGTGGTTCCGGTTGATGACCCGGGTGGGGTCCAGTTCCGCCTCGGTTAGTTTATCGTGCACATCCAGTTTGGACAGGGCGGAAAACCGGTTGATCCCTCTTTTGCTCCTGCCGCCGACGGTGTCGCAGATAAAAAGGTCTTTTCTCTTTGGGTCGGTCCTGAAATGGCTGCCGTCTGCCAAAAACCCCCGGTATTCCTCCCAGATGGTCAGCCCGTCTCCTTTGTCCCGGTCTCCCAGGGGCTGTTCATCATCGTCTGTACCCGGGTCTTTTCCTTTGACCCCCTTTGCGTCTTCCCAGGCATCGGCAATATGGTTGCCGTCCTCGTCATAGGGAAGGGACACTTCCCCTTCCTTTCCTTCCAGGTGAGCCAGCACAACCCGCCCGTCGCTCAGATGGGCCGTGATCTTCAGTTTTCCATAAGCGCCGCCGTCAAAGGAGCTGACAGACAGATTGCATTTTTTGATTTTTTCCTTGCTTTTGGCGCTTTGGCCTTCCGGTGCAACGGTTTCCATGTCCGGGTTGTCTTTGGACAGGATTTTCAAATCTTCCCCGGCATCTTTGGACGGGCTGTTCATACAGGTGCCGGGTTCCTTGGAGGTCTCCATAAGATCGCACTGAAAATAAGCCGTATAATCCTTTGGTTCTTTACCGGTTTTCTTGTCCACGAGTTTGACTTCAAATAGGATGGTGTTTCCGGGGTCGCTGCCCGAGGTGGAGGCCTTTGGGAGCCATCCTTCATAATTGCCCTTTGGCACGATGACGGCATCGATATCAGAAGGCTCGCAATTCCAGGCCAGGGTATAGGATACATATAGTTTTCCATCCCCGTTCACTGCAGCACCAGGTCCGAGGGATTGCGCCAGGGCATCGATCATCATTTTATAGTTTTGGGTTTCATTGGCATTGAATACGGCTGTGCCGGATACGGCAAAGGGTTTTTCCGGGTCAAATTTTCCCGTGAGCCGCTTGTCTGATTCCCCCTGGGGAATTGCGGCGTTCTGGGCTGCCACGCTCAAGGCCATGCCTATTGGGGCAGCCAGGGGATTGGGCAAAGACTGGCTTTTACCGTCAATGGTGATGGTGGTCTGACCTTCCAATTCAGGGGTATCAGGCCCCACGTCGTTCATTTCAATGCGGAAGGTTTTGGCTTTTTTATGGAGGATGACCCTGGCAGGCAGGGGATGATTGTCCTGGGAAAATTTATAGGTCCAGTTGGCGTCGATGATGTCCGTGGCCTTTCGTTTCTTGTTGCCCGGATTATAGGTAGTGCGCTTGGTTATTTCCTTCATCATTCCCTGGCCTGATCCGGACACCTGGAATTTATCGGAAACCAGTTCCAGGGAAGCCACATCATCGGGCTGATCCAGGCTGATGACCTTCCATTTTGTGACAGTGGTATAGGAGGTGGTATAGGAATCCATATAGGTTTTATTTTTTGACAGGTCTTCCGACATCTCACTGTACCGGCCGGTATATTGCCCTGTCACCCGTGCCGATATTCTTAAGGACACATAATCGTCGGTTTCTTTTTTTTCAGGCTTGGCCGCGAGGACCAAAGACAATGAGAAAATCAGGATTGCGAGCGTGTACAGGGATTTCATGGGTGCCTCCTTATCATCTTCATACTCTAATTCCGGTCAGATGTCTTTGCCGAACTCTGTTTTTGGATAGGAATAGGATCAAGGCTTTTGTTTTGTCAATGAAAATTTAAAATTTCAATTTGAAACAGTGCTTCTTTCAAAAATTTTTCAGCTTGACACCTTCTTTGCCGATGGAGTAGAGGGTTATCTAAAAAGAAAACAGGCATTCAATGGCGGGGTGATTCAAAAGACAGGAAAACGTATTGCAACCAGGAGGAAAATGAATATGAGGATTTGCCTGATAGTATTCACGGCCATGGTCCTGCTGAATATAGCGGCCCCAAGTCTCTGCGCTGAAACAAAGAGCCCGGTTAAGGCCTTTGTAACCTTTCAGGATGGAACCATGGCAGAGGTATCGGAACCTCAGATGGTATATTCATGGGTTCGTTCCGGTGATACAAAATATATAAACCCGCCTGTCAATACGGTAAAGACAAAAAGCGTGGGGTCACAGGAAACCCGCCATGGGGCAACCATGCAGCAGGAGACTCCTTTTAGCCAAATCGAGAGGATCAGAATACTGTTCGGAACTCCGGGTGATACATGCAGCCTCAAGGCTGAGGCAGATCTGAAAGACGGCAAAAAAATTACTGAGCCGGACATCAATTCTGTTCCAAAGGATGTCGCAGCCAAGGATCAGGATGCCGTCTTCCACTCGCTGGCCCTGTCCGGTGTTGTTCAGGGAAAAAACGGTAAGAGCAAATTTTTAATCAAATTGTGGGGCGCCGGGATATGCCCGGATGCCAAGGATGTCGTAAAGGAAGTGGTGTTCCGGTAACGTGAGAAACAAAAAGAAAACGCTTCCTCAAAAAAGGCTGGGTTGGCTGATCCAGGCAGTCTTATTTTTTGTGGTGGTGACCACCGGGCTTACTGCTCTTTATATTCTCAGCCTGACAGAAGGAATGGACAAGCGGTTTGCCGGCCGCCTGTGGGACCTTCCCTCAAAGATTTATTCCGATATCACAATGATTTATCCGGGTCAGGCCAACAACCGGGCTCTTTTGTCGGCAAAACTGGGACGTCTTGATTATCAGGAGGTCTCTGCCCGGCCGTCCAGACCGGGCGAGATGAGATTTTCAAAGACATCCCTGGAGATTTATCTCCATGAATTTCAATCCCCTTTTCATGAGCAGAAAAGCGATTTTGTATCCATCGGGTTTATTGAAAACCGGGTAACCGACATTGCGCGGGGCGGAACAAAAGTGGCCTTGCTGGAACTGGAACCGGAAGTATTGATGCTTTATTTCGGCCCGGACCGGGAACGAAGGTTGCTGATTTCCATCAAGCAATTGCCCAAGCACCTTCTCCACGCCGTCATGGCTGCCGAAGACCACGGATTTTACGATCATCACGGCATTGAAATCAGCGGGATTCTGCGAGCCGTCCTGACGAATTTGCGGGAATTGGAATTCAGCCAGGGCGGTTCCACCATCACCCAGCAATTGGCCAAGAATTATTTTCTCACGCCGGAACGGACCCTGACCCGCAAATTTAAGGAACTTCTTATCACCGGCATCCTGGAATATAAATTTGATAAGGATACGATCCTGGAAATGTATCTCAATGAGATCTATTTCGGCCAGGAGGGGTCTGTTTCCATCAACGGCATAGGAGAGGCGGCCCGGTTTTTTTTTGATAAATCCGCCGCAGACCTGTCTGTGTCTGAATCAGCAGTCATCGCAGGACTGATCAAGGCTCCCAATCTGTTTTCGCCGCATAGGAATCCGGAGCGCTGCATGGGTCGGCGAAATGATGTGCTGGATGCCATGCAAAAAAACGGGTGGATCTCCGACGAAACCCTTCAAAAAGAAAAAGCAAAACCCGTAAAGGCGGCCGAATATCGCGGCTACAGCCAGCAGGCGCCTTATTTTATGGATTATCTCACAGGGCAATTGACAAGCCTTTACAGCCGGGAGGCACTTTCCAGCGAGGGCTTGTCCATTTTTACCACTATTGATACACAGGTTCAGGCGGCAGCAGAAACAGCCCTTAAAAAAGGCCTTGAACGTTTGGAAGCCGCAAACCCGTCCCTGAAACGGAAAACTCCGGGTGAAAGCCTTCAGGGCGCTGTTATTGTCATGCAGCCGAAAACAGGGCTTATTCTGGCCATGGTGGGGGGAAGGGATTACGGCATCAGCCAGTTCAACCGGGCCACCCATGCCAAACGACAGCCGGGCAGCGCCTTTAAACCTTTTGTATACCTGGCCGCACTGGACAAGTACACGCCTGTATCCCTGCTGCCCAACACGCCCAGGACGTTTACGGTCAACGCAAAGCCATGGACCCCGAAAAATTATTATGCCCAGGCAGACCCTGTGGTCAGTTTTCGCAAAGCCCTGGTCCAGTCCCAGAACCTGGCCACGGTGAACATGGCCTATGATATGGGTCTTGAAAAGGTGACGCAGATTGCAAAGACCTTTCATTTTTCCGTTCCGGATGATCCTTATCCGTCCATGGCTCTCGGGACCATTGAAGTGGAGCCGTTGTCTCTTGCAAGGGCTTATTGTGTCTTCCCGGCCGACGGGGTTCTCCCGTTTCCGCTGTCCATCAGGGAAGTGGCGGATACGACAGGCAAAACACTGGAGAGCCGTCATGCGGAAATCGAACAGTTAACCACACCGGCAAAAGCATATCTGATGAGTGATATCATGCGGGATGTGGTGCGTGAGGGTACGGCAAAGTCCCTGAAACAACTGGGAGTGGACTGGCCCGTGGCCGGGAAAACCGGAACCACCAATGATGCGCAGGATGCCTGGTTTGTGGGCTATACCCCCAACCTGGTCACCCTGGTCTGGGTAGGGTTTGATAACAATGATTCCGTCAATGCCACCGGAGCGACGGCAGCCCTTCCCATATGGGCGGATCTGATGAAATCCTTGCCCCAGTACGTATCCGGGGAATGGCTGCCCATGGCTGAAGGGGTTGAAAAATTCGATATCTGTGCCGACAGCGGAGAAATAGCAAGGCAGGGATGCTGCCCCAGGGTCAAGGAAGAGATTTTTCTTTCTGACAATCAACCCGAAACCCTTTGCCCTCAGCACGAATGTTCATCACAAATAGAAAAGGTATGGAATGGAATTAAAAAAATACTGCCCTCTTTTTAACTGGGCCATCCTGGTTATGTGCCTCATGTTTTTGACCGGTTGTTCAGTCTTTGCGCCAAAACCGGAGCCTGAGAGACCGGAGGTGAACCGTCAGATTCCCCCAAAAGAGATCCAGGAACCGGTGCCGAAACCCGTGGAAAAACCGCCAATCGCAAAACCTCTTCCCCCAAGGAAGGAAAAACCCGCAGAGCCTGACAAACAAACCCCCATGGCCCTGGCTGCCCTGAATTTTTCCGAACAAGGACAGGCCCATCTGAAAAACAAAAAACCGGATGAGGCCATCCGGGTTCTGGAGCGTGCCGTCAATCTGAATCCGAAAAACGGGGAAAATTATTATTATCTTGCCGAGGCATGGCTCATGAAAGGGAATGCGGTTCAGGCAAAGGAATTCAACCGCCTGGCAGACATCTATATAAAAACCGATCCTGAATGGAGAAGCCGGGTCCGGTCCCAGAAAGAGCGGATCGATAAATTAAAATAACGGGTTGCATATCCGGACAAACCTGTGCTAATTAAATCCCTTATGAAACAGTATGTAATAGACGGGCTGAGGCTTGAGGATTATCAGAAACTAAAGGCATATCTTGACCGGTATCTGATATCTTCGCCCATCGGCGGGGTGTACTGGTTGAAACTGGATCAGGATATCTTAACCCCTGTGCAGAAAAATCATGCGAACTGTCAGCCCCATGTTTTTGCCCTGATGCTGGAAGAATCTTACCTGTCCATCGAATTTCTGGTAAGGGTTGAAAAAAAAATAAAATGCGATTGTATGGATTATGCCACCAAAGAACAGCTCAATTGGCTTATCGATCAGGTTGACGCCATTCTTGAAAAACTTGACATCCGCATTTAGATATAAGGGATAGGGTATCGGATGCTGAAAATCATTCCCTTGGGCGGCCTTGGCGAAATCGGCCTGAACATGATGGTGATTGAATATGACGACGTCATCATCATCATCGATGCCGGGCTCATGTTTCCTGAAGACTATATGCTGGGCGTGGATATCGTCATCCCGGCCATGGATTATTTAAGGGAAAACCGGGATAAGGTGCAGGCCGTCATTCTTACCCATGCCCACGAAGATCATATCGGGGCCTTGCCCTATCTTTTAAAGGAAATCCGGCTTCCGGTTTACGGAACCGCATTTACCTTGGGGATTGTACGAAACAAGCTCATTGAATTTGAACTCAATTCCTTTATTGATCTGAATCTTGTCAACCCGGGCGAGACCCTTACCATAGAACCCTTTGAAATTGAATTTATCCGGGTGAGCCACTCCATAGCCGATGGGGTCGGACTTGCCGTCAAAACCCCTGAAGGTGTCGTGATCCATACCGGCGACTTCAGGATCAGC
>CAZWMY010000055.1:0-23981 GCA_964635025.1 uncultured Desulfobacula sp.
CTTCTGGATATCAGTAAAAGTACGGTTCACGGTATTACAGTTGCCCTGGAAGATGTGGGCGCCATTGTCCGTGATTCGGTATCAAAACGGTATATCATAGGTGTTACATTGCTGGAACTGGGGAAAGCTGCCTATGAGCGCATTGATTTTAAAAAGATTGCCCGGCCCATCATGGAAGAACTGATGGAACAATGCGAAGAATCCGTCTTTCTTGGCATCCAAAACGGCGACAGCGTAACCGTGATTGATATTGTTGAATCCAGAAAGGATTTCAAGATCACTTCTCCCATCGGGACATCGATACCCTTACAGGCCGGCGCTGTCGGAAAATTGTTTTTATCTCTCATGGATGCAAAGGACTTAAGAAAATACCTGCACGAAAATCCCCTGGTCCGGTATACGGCCAATACCATTATTGATTCGGATCTTTATACCGCTGAACTGGACAATGTCAGGAAAAAAGGTTATGCCGCAGATGATGAAGAATATATTTCCGGGGTCCGGGCCATAGCCGCTTCCATTAAACGCTATGGCGCTTACACGCCTGCTCTCTGGGTAGTCGGGTTTAAAGCGTCCATGTCCGACAAAAAACTGGAACCCATCATCAAACAGACAAAAGCTGCAGCTGATAAAATTACAAAAAAGCTCTCCATTCAGCCGTAACACAAAATTTATTTGATTATATTTCAGAGCTGGTTTATGATACTGCCAAAAAAAAATCATGAAAACGTACGGCAAAAATAAACTTACAATAAAACAAATGTATTCTGACAGGAAGATGGCAGAAGATGCAGGCCATTCTCATTTTTTCCCAGGCACCCCATGCAAACATGGTCATATCGCCCCCCGGGCGGTTTTAATCCCGGCCTGTGTGGAATGCAAAAAAATGTATTATGAAAAGCATATGAAACCCAGAAGAGAGCTTGCAGAAAAGAAAAAAGCAGAAAAAGAAAGACTGCGCATTCTGAAAGAAAAAGAAAAATCAATTAAACGGTATGGCCGTGACAAATTGTTGTTGGAAGAGATGAAAACAACCAAACAGCAAGCCCTGGAGGCAGGCCATTCCCATTATTTTACAAAAAAGCCTTGTAAAAAAGGTCATCTGATGCCCCGAACAACCGGTAACGCCACATGTGTGATGTGTACGCGGGCCTATAGCAAAAACTGGAGTCATGCCCATCTGAAAAAACAAACCGTTCATTTCACCGACCTTGCACCATTAAAGCCCTAAAAATAAAACCGGCAAAATGGCGGCCAGGCATATTGTTGATAAAAACGGACGGCAACCGGCAAAGAAATTCCAGCATGCTGAAAAGCGTTGATCTCCAAGAAAAATATCTGTCCTGGGGTATTGCAGTTCCCCTTATCACCAACCGGCTTATCATCGGCGCTACGGCCAAGATTTTCGGACTTGCCATCCTGCTGGTCGGCGGGTCGATATCACTCGTATTCTTTACCCAAGGCGATTTTGAAATCATCCCGAAAGTTCTGCTCCTTCTTCTTATTCTCGGCAGCATCCTGTTTCTATCAGGACTTATACTCATGGTGGTGATCTTTCAAAACCGATGGCAATACCGCTATATCATTACAGATGAGGGCATTGTATGTGAAACCATTGACAAAAAATTGAAGGCGGTAAACCGGCTGGCTGTGGGGGTGGGTATGCTGCTCGGCAGCCCGCAGGCTGTTGGCGCAGGCCTTATCGGCCAAGGCCAGGAAGTGCAGCAGATCAAATGGCAGGGACGATTCCTGGCCGAATACCTGCCTGCATCCTGTGTCATTATTTTCCGTAATGCATGGCGGCGACTGATGATCATTTATTGCAGCCCGGAAAATTATGATGAAGTTGCAAACCTTGTCAAAACCCAAATGGAGCAGCATGGAAGCGAACGGCGGATGCCTCAAAAATCAATCCTTTCCAGATATCTTGGGTACAGTGCTGCCATAGTCATCTCCGCCATCCCCCTTTTTTTTCTGGTGGATCCTTTTCAGGTCCCTTTGTGGATGCCCATGGTACTTCTTGGTTTTTCTCTTGCAACGCTGTGGCTTGTGGGGGTATTCGGGTATGCGGTATTTGCCGCAGCCTTATTGATTCCGGCCGCCGTTGCAATCAATGCCTTGACCCGGGTGGATTCCTATCTGCATCCGGGGGAGCATTTTGCCCGCTGGACTATTTATTCCGGTGACGACTGGAGCCTCATTTTTTTTGGAGCAGCCGGCCTTTGTATTTTGTGTGGGTTTGCACTCAAGGGGATCAAGGGTAAAATCATATCCATGCTCTCCTCGGATATGTCTGATATGGGAGGATAACCCATTGAGTTTTTATCAATATATATGATCAGGAGTAATCTTCATGTTTAATAAAAACGTAAAAAATCGATGTGCTTTGTTCTTTATGCTTTCCATTTGTATCTCACTGTTTCCCGCATCCGGCTCTTTTGCAGGATCTGCAGTCGGCGCCCTTGGTAAAACAATCTGGGATTGGGGTGCCGGCGGAGAGGGATCAAACACGATCATGAGATATGGCAACTGGCTCGGGCCGGGCTGGTGGGGCGGCAGCGAGTTGCCGAACAAGGTTGGTATGCTGCCGCCGATTGATGATCTGGATGCTGTGGCCCAAAAACATGATTTTGGTTATGAACTTGCAGAAAAATTAGGAAAAGGTCGTCCCAATGTCGAGGCCTATTACAAAGCAATGGCTGATTTCATTGCCGTTTGCGACACCAGGGATCTTCCACCCGACCCGACCCTGTGGCGGCATCCCTCACCTAACCCTGAACAGGCCAAGGTATTCATGGATCGATTGGATACTGCCTTTACTTATTATCAGCAAAGGATGCATGAACTCAAAGCAGCCATTCCGACCAAAATAGACAAGAGCAATCCCGATATTCCGGATGAGGCACTGGATAGCCTCATTGACGATAAGGAGTTTGAGAAGCGGGTATTGGCCCGGATAAAAGAATGGAGCAAGGCCTATGCTGAATTCCAGGCAGCCAAATCAAAGGCAAACCCTTCCACTCCTGCCGGAACCGGCCGAAATGAACCCCAAAAATCCGGAACAGCTGCCAAAGAAATTGATGCTGAAATTCTGGATGCCATCTGCCGCTGTTCCAGCGCGTGTTCGGCCAGAGGGTTTTACAGCGTTACGCCAGTAAAGGAATCACCTTCCTGTGAAGATCCGGGCAACGGGCCGTGCGTCTGTTCCGGTATGGGATGCCTTCGGTCGGTTATGTCTCCGGCTTGTATTGTACGAGCCTATCAGGAAACCAAAGGACAGACGTTGAGCGTTTCCGAAGTAGTTCAGTTCATTGATAAATATCAGGGTAAAAAACCGCAAGTTCAGGACCCGGCCACCATTCCACCGATTGTGAGAAAAGGAGAGGCCCTTCAGATGAGCATCAACGTTCCTGGAAAACCGCCGGAAAAATGGCTGTGGCGGTCCGATGATGCTAAAACCTTCCAGGCTACCCGACAGACCCCGGGATCTGGGCCTGCAACGGAGACTGTAAAGCTTCAGGCACCGTCGCTGGGCCATCTTGTGTTTGAGCGCAGCAACGGCAGCAAAATTCTTGGCATGCGCGAACTCATGAACGGCGGATTTACGGGAGGTATTGCCGACGGATTTCCGCAAGGGACAACGATCACTGCCTATATGATTTCCGACCCTGGCCCGGCAACGGATTCGACAGCTGTTTCTCCTGCATTATCCGGATCGCCTGCACCGTCCAGCTTAATGGCAGCACCCACAACACCTGCTGTAAAACCACCGGAAGCAACAGATATAGTCGGTACCTGGACATGGATAAACGGGGTCGTCACCTTTCGCAAAGACGGTACCGGCAGCCATTCATCCGGATATACCAATACCTGGAAACCATCAGCCACTGCCTCCCGTACCTATGATGTCATCTGGAGCCATGGATATAAGGATACCCTGGTTCTTTCCCCTGATGGCATGACCATTAACGGCACCAACAACGAAGGGGTCAAGCACACAGCCAGGCGGCAGGATTTGGTGCCTGCATCAGAAGCGACAGCTGCGGCTTCAAAACCCGCCATTGTTTTTGCCAAACCCGCACGGGTTGAAACAAAAGGGCAATGGGGTATTTTCGAGTCGGTAAATGCACCCATGAAAATAAAGGGACAGGCTTATTCAGCTTATTATCTCCAGCACCCCGGCAATGATGGCCCCACTTCCATATATTTTGCCTTGCAGGGTGCTCTATCACGGCTGAAAGCCAAAGTGGGTATTGATCAGAGCCTGCATCCGGAGGTCCCCATCAGGGGCGGCGGCACGGTACGCATCACAGCCAAAGGCGACGGGCGGGTGTTATGGACATCAGGAGTAATCACCATCAGTAATTCTCCTCAACCGGTAGAGATAGATGTGCGCGGAGTGCGTGAACTGGTTTTGACCGTAGATGATACAGGTGATGGAACTGCATTCGACTGGCTGGTCTGGGCAGATCCGGTTTTTGAATAAGATTGCCGCCCTTATTTGCACCCTTCCGGTAGGGGCCAGTGGCTTGAGATTGCAGCCTCCCTGTTGGGCGGGCTGCAGGATTCCCAGGGATCCCGTGTCAGGTTGGCAGCCCGCAATCGTATGGCGCAATCGTCATCAACCACTTCAAATCGGAGCTGATTCCCTTCTTTTGTCCATTTATAAATGCCGATTTCATCATGGCAGACCGGGTCATTGGCAAAAATGATCCGGTCTTTGGCAATATAATAGCTGCCCATATTCTTCCAGGTCGTATCTTGATGCATGATCCTGAATACACCCCGATTGAGATTAATTTTCCAGACCCCTCCTTCAGGACGCCAGTCTGCACAGCGACGACAAGGAACATGGGCTTCCGTTATGGGAATGATCCGGGTGTATGTGCCATCTATGGGAGTTGGGACTGCTTCAGCCAGGGGGATCCGATAGGGAAAAGGACTTCTTTCCAGGAGTTCGGACCAAACCCGGTCCGGGTTATAAGGGTCCGGGGCGGCAGATGCCGGGAAAAAGCAAGGCAGGAATAAAAACAGAATAAAGATTATTTTAAATCGTCTGTTTTCAGGGCAATTTGCATTTTTCAGCGCTTTCATCTGCTGGCCTCCTTTTTTTTATTTGCCGGTTATTCCACAGAAATATAATGCCCCTGGCAGAGCAAGCTGCCATTATATTTTGCATCTCCGCGTGGAAGCGGCACGAAAAAGCCTGGAACAGACAGACAAAAGCATAGAAGAGATTGCCACAGACTCCCACAGCAGGCAGACTTAAACCGCCTTAGAAGAATAGCTTCCCCCAAGCCTTACCACTTCATCCAGAACCAGCCCTGCCAGATCATCCAGCTTGGATTCGATTTCCGGGGTCAGTTTTTCTCCCAGGGTATTGAGATCTTTGGGCTCAATACCGATGATGGTGGTTCTGGGGACATGGTCCAGGGCATGGCAAAGGGTCAGGGCCTCGATAAGGTCCACCTGGTGAAGGGAATTTTTGGCCAGGATCCGGTTGGGGATATCGTCATGCTCGATCCGATGGAAATCGCCGGGCTTTCCGTGATTCAGAACCGTGTCCACCACGATGAGCTTATCGGCACTGGAAATAATCCCTAAAAGATTGATCCCCAGGACCCCGCCGTCCACAACTGTGACATTATCTGAAAACTCATATTGCTTTTCAAGCATTTCAACCACGCGGATGCCGGCGCCGTCATCCCGGTAGAGAATATTGCCCACACCCAGCACCATGATTTTATCGGTCATGTTTTCCCCCAAATGGGAGCGGGCCCCGGCTTTTTAAACCGGAACCCGCTCCATCAGTCAATCCATTTAGATAACCCTGACCTTGTAGGTTTCATTGTTTTCCAGATCCGTCACATGGACGGCGCAGGCAATGCAGGGGTCATAGGAGTGTACGGTCCTTAAGACCTCAAGAGGTCGTTTGGGATCGGCAATGGGTGTGCCGATGAGGGAGTTTTCCACAGGACCTTTCTGTTTTTTGCCGTCGCTGGGCCCAAGGTTCCAGGTGGATGGGACCACATATTGATAATTCTTGATTTTCTTGTCTTCAATTTCGATCCAGTGGCCGAGAGCGCCACGGGGTACGTCGTTCAGACCAAAACCCTTGCCTTTGTCCGGCATTTCCCATTTCTGGTAGGTCTTTTTGTTGCCTGAGGCAATATTGGATTTCAGTTTTTCAATCCAGCCTTCCATGGCATTGCCGATGACAACGGTTTCAATCCCGCGGGCAGCAGTCCGGCCAAGGGTTGAGAAAAGCGCTTCCGTTCCTACACCCAGGGTTTTGAGGACATGATCCACCAGGGCTTTGACCTGGGGCTGGCCGCTGGTGTAAGCCACCAGATTTCTCGCCAGGGGGCCGACTTCCGCTGATTTTCCGTCGTATCTCGGGGCTTTGAGCCAACTGTATTGAGCATTGGTATTATATTTGGGTTCTCCCTTAATGGGTTTTGTCTCCCCTTCAAAGGGATGTCTTGCCGGACCCTTTTCATACCAGGCCCGGGTCACATCTTCAGTAATGAGGCCCGTATCAACGGCTTTGGGGTTCAAGTCTCCCATGAGAATGCCGGAAGGGTAGAGAAGATCATCATTCAGGCCTTTTTGCGGAAATTCCCCGTAGCACAGATAGGTCTTGTTGTTTCCGCCGATGGCAGCCCAATCCTTATAGAAAGAAGCCACGGCCAAAAGGTCCGGGATATAGACTTCATCCACAAAGGCTTTGGTTTCCTTCCAGATACCGACAAATTCATTGATTCTTTCAGGTGTCAGATCTCCAACGGATGTCACTCCGCCCACCACCAGGGACTGGGGATGCGGATTCTTTCCGCCGAAGATGGCATGCATTCTTGCGGCTTTGGCCTGGAGTTTGATGGCTTCCAGATAATGGGCCGATGCCATGAGATTGGCTTCGGGCGGCAATTTATAGGCCGGGTGACCCCAATACCCGTTGTTGAAAGGCCCGAGCTGGCCGCTGTTCACAAAGGTTTTCAATTTGTCCTGGACCTCTTTGAAATACTCTGCGGTCTGGCGTTTTCCACCGGTAGATTCGGACAGCTTGGCCGTCTTGACCGGGTCTGCGGACAGGCCGCTGACAATATCCACCCAGTCGAGAGCATGAAGATGATAAAAATGAACGATATGGTCATGCTGGTACTGGGCACCGTGCAAGAGATTCCTTATGATCTGTGCGTTTTCAGGAATTTCAATCTTGCAGGCCGCTTCCACGGCGCGGACGGAAGACAGGGCATGAATATAGGTGCAGACCCCGCAGGAGCGCTGGACAAAATGGTGGGCATCCCTTGGGTCCCGGCCCTGGAGCATGATTTCAATACCGCGGAACATCTGGCCTGAGCTCCAGGCATCTTTTACTTTTCCGTTTTCAATTTCCACTTCTATTCTCAAATGACCTTCGATCCGAGTGATGGGATCGATCATGATTCTTTTCCCCATAACAATTTCCTTTCAATTATAAAATTTTTAAGTTCACAAAGTTTTCAATCTCTTTTCATGCCGCCGGTTTATGATTCTTCATAAAACGGGGTCATATTGTCCCAGAAATTCGGCTCACTGCATCCGATGCAGGGATGACCGGCCTGGATGGGGAAACTTGTGGCGTCATTAAATTTTGCCGTCGGACAATTGTTATAGGTTACAGGGCCTTTGCAGCCCAATTGATACAGGCAATACCCAAGCTCTGCCTCCTTGGACCCGAATTCGGTGACAAATTTGCCTTCGTCATAAAATTTCAGACGCGGGCAATTGTCATGAACGGATTCGCCATAGGCAAACATGGGTCTGCCGTTACTGTCAAGTTCAATTTTTTCCTTGTTCAGATATTTGACAATGACGGCCAGAAGGTTCAGGGGATTGGGAGGACAGCCTGAAATATTGATGGGCTTGATATGCAATGCATCGCCGAGCCCTTTGTATCCGCCTGGATTGGGCTTTGCAGAAGCCACGCCGCCGTAGGTGGCGCAGGTGCCTATGGCAATGACGGCAGCAGCTTTGGGTACAATATCCTTTGCGATTTCAAGAAAAGTTCTGTCCGCAACCTTGCCGTAAGCACCGTTGTATTTGGTGGCAATGGCGCCTTCAACAATGCAGACGAATTTGCCCCTGTACTTTTTGACGGCATCGTGCAGGCTTTTTTCCGCCTGGTAGCCGGATGCCGCCATGATGGTTTCATGGTATTCCACGGAAATGATTTCAAGAATGACGGCGCCCACATCCGGGGTTCTTAAAAAAGCTTCCGAACATCCGGTGCATTCACCGAAATGAAGCCAAATCACCGGCGGTCTGGGCTTGGATGCCGCCTTTTCAACCTGGGCCATCACCTCTCCCACAAAGGTATGGGACAGACCCATGGCAGCCGTCAATGCGGTACAGTACTTTAGAAAATCTCTTCTTGAGACTCCTTTTGCTTCCAATTTCTCATAAAAATCCTTTTGCTGATCTTCTTTCATGGCACCTCCGTTAGTTTTATTATGATTTCATATCATAACCATCTATGGTTCTCTTTTTTTAATTCCCGGGCAGATCATCCAGTTTTTCACGGATGATAAAGGAAAGTTTTTCAAGACTGACCGGTTTATCCAGGCATTTGTAAATACCCTGTTGAAGAAGCGAGTCATCGGCAATTCTGTCACTGTATCCGGAACACAGGATGATGGGGATCTCCGGACGGATTTCTAAAATGTATGCTGCAAGAGCGTCTCCGGGAAGAAAAGGCATGGTGATGTCTGAAATGATCATATCGAATTGATATGGGTTTTCCCTAAAGGCATCCAGGGCATCCCGCCCGTTGGAAAAAGTAAAAACAGTATATCCCAGATCTTCTAAAAATTCAGTTATGGAATTCCGGATGTTTTCCTCATCATCTGCCACCATGATCTTTTCCGTTCCCTGGAATGGTAAATTCTTTTTGCCTTTCATATCAGCCATACCTGCTTTTTCTTCCGAGACCGGCAGGAATACATTAAAATCGGTTCCCTGGCCCGGGCGGCTGTATACTTTGATATACCCATTGCTGTCCTTTATAATGCCGTGAACCACTGCAAGGCCGAGTCCGGTTCCTTTGTCCGGGGCTTTTGTCGAAAAATAAGGATCAAATATTTTATCCATGATGTCGGGTTGGATGCCGCAGCCTGTATCACTGACCCGAAGCCTGAGATACCGTCCCGGAGCCATGTTGAGTTCTGTTATATTATCTGATCCCGGAACTGTTGTTTCTTTGAGTTCTACTGCCAATACGCCCCCGGTACCCAGCATGGCATGATAGGCATTGGTACAAAGATTCATGACAACCTGATGGATCTGTGTCGGGTCTGCCATAACCGATGCCTTTGAGGCAATATCTTCTTTAATTTCTATGAAGGACGGGATGGAAGACCGGATCAGTTTGAGCGCTTCTTTTATGATGATAAAAATCTTCAAGGGCTGCTTTTGATATTCAGATTGACGGCTGAAGGTCAGTATCTGACGGACCAGATCCTTGGCACGTTCTGCAGCTTTCATGACCTGATCAATATCTTCGATAGCTTTTTCAGGATCGGCAATATTCATTCTGGCCAGCTGGGAATACCCCATGATGCCGGCCAGGATATTATTAAAATCATGGGCAATTCCGCCGGCCAGAGTTCCAATGGATTCCAGCTTCTGGGCTTGCTTGTAGTGGGCTTCCATGGCTTTTTTTTCACTGATGTCGGTGAAGTTGACAACAACGCCGGTAGGGGTTCCGTCCGGTCCGCGTGTCAGGCCAGCGCTTAAAAGAAAATCAAGGGTCTGGTTATCCTTTGTCAGTCTTTTTGTTTCAAAGGTAAGGATTTTCCCGTGTTCATATATTTCTTTCAACTTTTGTATTGTCAATTGTTTCTGATCCTCGGGAACAAAGGGGATGGTTCCGTCTTTTAATTCATCAAAACTCCACCCGAACAAAGATGTGAAAGCAGGATTCATATATAAGGGATGCCCTTTTAAATCATACATGATAATGGGATCAGGGTTTGATTCCAGAATAGCTTTCATACGATTTTCGCTCTCACGGAGGGCAAGATCGGACATCCTTTGGTTTTCAATTTCTATCCTCAGGGATTGGTTGGTTTTTCTTAATTCCTCTGTTCGCTCGGTCACCTTTTTTTCCAATTCTGAATGGGCTGTCTGCAACGAAAGTTCTGCCATATCCCGTTCAAGCATATTCCGGCCTGCCCTGACAAGAATGTAAAACAGGACCAGAAGAAAAATAAGATGAAAAACCGTTATCACTGTTTTCAGGCGGTTGAGCAAAGCGGTCAATGAATTCCGGTTGGCGGTAATATCATAATAAACTTCAATGGCGCCTTCAAACACGCCTTCCGGCATTAACGGCACATAGGTTTCAACCACTTCTGCATTGACCGTTCTTCCTTCCAGGGTTTTTGAATTTTTTTGGACTACTTTGGTATATTTTTTCCCCAATGCCACGTGAGTCAGGAAATACGCGTGGGTATTCATCTTTCCCAGGTCTTCCGGGTTTGGGGAGAAGACAATTTCTCCGGACTTTGAAAACACTTTCACTTGCTCAACCCTGAGATCTTTCATCAGAGTCAGAATTTCTTTTTCAATATCCGGGGTAAAAGATTGTCTTTCCAATATGGTGCTGTTTTTAAAAACAGTCTCCCGCAAATGATCCGTTACCCTGACGGCAGTATCTTCAGCATAATGCGTCAGCTGGTTGGAAAACTCAGGATAGATAAAATAATTGCTGTATACCGGGAAAAAAACCGACACCCCAAGCGCAAAAAAAACGATGTACCGCAAAATGGAATTTTGAATAATATACAACAAAACAAGCTTAAAACCGATTCGCATCAGCCATATCCTTTTATGAGAAGGGATCGTTTTTTTCAAGAACGATATCACAAAAAACAGAATAAAACCAAGAACAAGTTAAAATTTATAATTCTGCAATTTGGGGTGGGATTGAAATCCGATTCTTATTGCTCTGCTTTTAATTTTTTACAAACAGGCCAAGGGTTTTGCCATCCTTTAGATTCACAAGCCCCTCCTCGCAGATCCGAAGATAAGGGATGGCAGCACCGGTCAAGGCGATCAAAGACAAAACCGGGTCTGGAAAATCAACACCCAGTCTTTTGGCATTGGTTTTTATTTTTTTCAGATGGTCTGCAATCTGATCCACCGGCAGCTCAGACAAAAGGCCGAAAACAGGAAGGGCCAGTTCATAGAGAAGTTCATTGTTCTTACAGAGGACAACCCCGCCTTTGAGGTCATGGATGCGATTGACCGACATGGCCATATCAGCGTCATCAAGTCCAGTCACAATGATGCAGGAGGTGTCCCAGGCCGCACTGGAGGCTATGGCGCCGGATTTCAGACCAAAATTTCTGATCAGGCCGGTAAACATTTTCCCGGCTCCATGGGTCCGGTCGATGGCAGATATCTTGGCAAGCCCGCTATCTTTTGGGCAAACAATTTCCCCGTCATTAACCGGCACATCTTCTATCAATTCACGGGTGACAAGATCGGTAACCATGTCAATGACGCGAACCTTGACAGCACCCTCAGTCACATGATCCGCCCTGATTTTAAAATCATTGGCTGTCAGTTTTTGGGGCAATCTTATGGTATCAAGGCTTTTAGATGAATAGGGGTGGCGCCGGGCAGATACCTGCAACTCGCCGCCCTGTGAAATTATGCGGCCATTGCTGATCACATATTCGGCCCGGATGGTATCAGGGTCCGGGATAATGACCATATCTGCAATTTTCCCCGGCGCAATCCCGCCGATGACATGATCCAGACCAAAATGTTCAGCCACATTCAAGGTTGCCGTCTGTATGGCGGTCACCGGGTCAAACCCGCAGTCAATGGCCTTCTGGACCAGGTATTCCATATAGCCGAGCTCCAGCAGGTCAGAGGGTGAAATGCTGTCCGTGGTCAGCACCAGTCGCCGAAGGCTGATATTGTTGTCCAGAATCCCGGATATGGAGGCTAAATCGCGGCGGATGCTTCCTTCCCGTGCCATGACACAGATCCCCAGGCGCAGCCTTTCAAGTGTGTCTTCCGCAGTGGTGGGCTCGTGGCAGGAAGAAATTCCCATGGCTGCATAGGCTGAGAGCTTGTTTCCCCTGGCACCGGCGGAATGGCCTTCCAGAGTTTTTCCTTTTTCCAGCAGGGTTTCAAAATTGGACTGGAACGCTTCAGGCGCCTGAAAGACCGACTGCCAGTAGGACTCGCCCAGACCGACAATCTCTTTTCGCCGGGCCAATTGCTCCATGATGTCCGGCGGAACGCCCAGGGCACCCCGGCTGATGGAAGCCATGGCCGCTGCCGTGGCAAAAATCTTGATGGGCTGGTCATTCAAGGATTCCAGAAAATCAATCACGCCGTCATATCCTGCCACTGGAAAAACTTCCATGGTTTCAGTGATGATGGTGGTGGTGCCCCCTTTCATGGCATGATTCAAAAATTCATGAACCGTCGACCAGGACGCCAGGTGGGTGTGTCCGTCAATCAATCCAGGGATCACTGTCCTCCCCGCGGCATCGATGATGTTTGTATCCTTCCCCATGGCGGCGGATATGTCCGGCCCCACAAGCGCAATCCATCGCCCCTTTATAGCAACACCCTGATTGTCCTGGATTTCACCGGTATACACATTCACCAGACGGGCGTTAACGATTGCCAGATCGGCTTTTTCAATCCCCAGTGCAACTTGGCGGAGTGTTTGCATTTCCTCCTGAGTCAAATGCATATTGAATCCTTTTTCATCCATTTATGCTTGCCATGCCCCATTCGTCGTAGCGGTCACCCATGACGCGATCGGCCAACGCATCCAGGATCGTTTTCTCATCATTGGACAGTTTCACATCATAAGCGCCGAGATTCGATTTGAGGTTTTCCAGTTTTGTCGTTCCCGTGAGGGCCATTATGTGTTTACCACGGCCAATGACCCAAGCGAGTGCGATCTGCGCCGGTGTGTATGACTTCGACAAGGCAACGGCTTCGATCTCATCGACGAGCGCCACGTTGGCGGCGTAGGCCTGGCCTTGGAAACGCGGTGTCGTTAACCGCCAGTCGCTCCCGTCCAGCGTCTGCGTCTTAAATCGCCCGGTCAGCATGCCTCTGCCAAGGGGTGAGTAGGCCACCAGTGATGCACCAACCTCATGGCAGGCGGGGATGACATCGGCTTCGATATCCCGGCTGAAGATCGAGTACTCTGATTGCACCGCCGAGATCGGGTGAATTTTTGCTGCGCGGCGTATCGTATCGCTTGATGCCTCGGACAACCCAATAGAGAGTACCTTGCCTTCGGCCACCAGTTCAGCCATGGCTGTCACTGTTTCCTCAATTGGTCTATCCGGATCGACACGATGCAGGTAATACAGATCAATAACATCGGTACGCAGACGCTGCAGTGAGCCTTCAACAGCACGCCGGCAGTTGTCACGCGAGCCATCAAGACCAATGAATTCACCCGTTTTGAAATCCCGTGTCGGTCCAAATTTGGTGGCAATGAATATGCGGTCGCGGCGGTCTGCAAACGCCTGTCCAAGAAGCGTCTCATTCGCACCGCCAATTCCATACATTTCTGCCGTATCAAAATGCTCGACGCCCAGTTCAATTGCTTGGTGCAAGAGCTTGATGGCAGCTTTCCGGTCCAAGGCCGGACCGTAAAACTCTGACAGACCCATGCAGCCAAGACCGATTATTGGTAATTCACGTTCCGTATTGCCTAATCTTCTTTTTTTCATTGGTCTTACCTCCAAAAGCATTCAGTGGTTTTGTTTCGAACATGAAAATCACCAGTTTATCGGGTGCCTTTTCTGGTTGGAAATAAGCATGGCTGTCCCCCGGTTTCATGCCTGAAAATCTCTATTCTTTATCCTCATTTTTATGTTCCAACTGCTTAATCATCCGGTCAAAATCACTTTCAAAGAGTCGATCCTGGGTGATACGGTATTTTTCAAATTCACTTTCAGCATGGGCTTTGGCAATTTCTGCTGTAACTTTGCCTGCATCCTGCAGGATTTCCCGGTCTGTCGCTTCGATGAACCGGTTGAGGCGTTTCTCCCAGTCCTGCATCGTCATCGGGATGTGCCGCAGTGACATATCTTCCGCAACGTCCAGATAGGCAGAGACCAATCGCTGCAATTGCCCCATTTCATTTTCGGTGAGATAATTTTTGGCCACGCTGACGTCGAACTTTTGAATTTTACCTTTTGGAGAGTCTTTCCAGGTAGTCAACCCCATATGGTCTTTTTTGTGGTCTGCACGATCTACGATCACTTCCGCAGCCGTCCGGCCATGAATAGCCCAATGCAGTTTGTTTTGTACTGTTGCAAAAAAGCGTTTTGTGGCTTGAGCCGTTATGTCATAATCAATGGACGTAGCATAGATATCGGTAATTTTCTGATAGAATTTACGCTCACTCAGACGAATCTCCCGGATACGCTGCAATTGCTCTTCAAAATATTTTTTGCCAAGGATAGAACCGTCATTCTTTAGGCGCTCATCATCCATTGTATAGCCTTTGACGGTGAACTCCTGAATAATCGTTGTCGCCCATTTGCGGAATTGCACGGCGCGTTCTGAGTTAACCTTGTAGCCGACGGAGATAATAGCGGAAAGATTGTAGTGTCCGGTATTGTAATTTTTACCGTCTGCGGCAGTTATTCGAAAATTTCGAATAACTGCATTCTCTTCCAATTCACTATCGGCAAACACCTTCTTCAGGTGATAGTTAATGGTATGCGTCTCGACATCATAGAGAATGCCCATCATTTTTTGGGTCAGCCAGATATTTTCATCCGCATAAACCGCTTCAACGCCTCCCTTACCACTTGCCGCGACAAAGGTCAGGTATTCGGCAGCCGAGGACCGGACAATGGATGTCCCTTTTTTTCCTGGCTTCTGTATCTTTTTGTCTTTGTCCGTTTTCATTCTACCTCTCCCCGGTTTTGATATCTGTCTCGGGACCAGCGGAGATGTTTTATCAGATTCCCGATCCGGTATCTGCCGCATAACGCGGAAATCACCGGTTCATCCGATGCATTTTATGGTTAGAATAAATATAATGTTTCCCTAAATTCATGCCGATCCCCATTACTCAAAGTTGCACTTACAACCTTATTGGAAAGAGCATTTACTATCATGCTTAATTCGTTGTAAGGTCATATTTAAATACCCTCCAATATATGCCATATTTTTTTATAAACTAACGCGTTTTCTCCAAGTGCCTCCGTCCATTGTTGATCTGGAAGGCTTCTGAGGATATTTCTAACTTGCGGCAAAGGTTGATTAAGAACACCAGTCATTGAATTTGCTAATGGCATCGCAGCTGTTCTTGGAATACCTAAAAGCCGTAACACGATGGCTGAATCATCGTTGACTCCGTAAAACGCTCGGGAAGGTAAATTGCTCAACTGTTTATATTGTTCCTCCGGCAAATCACCTGCGGTAATGGACAATAATGCTCCCAGACCCCAAGAGGCAGTTTGTGTTAATTTCCCAAATAAATTCCGTCCGCATTCGGTCATATTTCCTTTAAAATAGAGTCTGGCAATATCCGCCACTGGCTTGCCATTCACCCAATCTTTTATGATGAGCGCAAGTTTGTTGCCATCAGGAGATTTACCACCTATGGCGGCTCCAAGGTTCTCCCTAAGTTCAGGAACACGAAGTAGAATGCCCATCATATCTTCAAGGGTATTGCTTCTATTCGAAAACAGCCTCTCTGAATCCCAAGACGACTTGTCAATATTTCCTTTGTTGGACAGTACAGTGTTGATGCTCTGCAAAGAGAATCCGGTACTGTCAACCAATTTAAGTGGCTGATTGGGGCGCCTTAGGTAATCCGTGTAGGTCTGAATGCCACTTAAAAGCTTATTTGCTAAAGTTGAATTGTGAGTGCGAAGTTTTTCAAATCCCAGTGTACCACGTAAAACCTGTTCTACCTGCGCAATAAAGGTCTCCGGTTGGCCCATTTGGCGATAGGTGTGTGCCAGATACTGAAGAAAACTCGACCATTCAGGCTTTCGATAAACAATGTCACCGAGGTCGGTCATGAGATCACCAGCTTCTATTGCTAATTGCAAAAGCGCAGAGTTTAGATCGCCGGATTGATTATTAATAAATTTTTTAAGCGTTTCAGCTTTTTCATTGCTATCGGCTACAAGTGCAACAACCCCGAGACTTCCTTGACCGATGCGTCCTGCTCGTCCGGCAATATTCCAAAAATCTTCCGGTGGCATGATTTCCCTAAATGGTGACTTAGACAAGCGGTACTGATGTGAAGCCATGACCACACCGGTAACCGGAAAATTCACACCTTGCGCAATAGTGGTAGTGGCTACCAGAAACTTCAGTTCGCTTTCTTCAAACAACCATTCCATCAGGGAGCGAACGTCATCAGAAAGTCCGGCATGATGAACACCGATTCCATAATCGAGAAGCTCAACTAATTGAAAATCTTGGCCAAATTCAAGTTTCAGGAAATCCTGAACAAGGAGGGTGTTTTCTGAGATACTTGCATTTCTATTATTCTCAATTTTGAATTTATTAGCCAAACTCCAGACCTCTGACGGGCTGGAGTTTATGACAATAACCGGCCCCCTATCCAAGAGTTTCTGGGCTGTTACCGCTGCCAGCGTACTTTGATTTGAGACCTTGCTGTATGTTTTAGCGATATCTTCCGTTTTCGGGAAAGAAAGAAGGCCCTCCACAGACAATGTTTTTCGGGTCGTATGGACGGTTTCAAGGCTCAAACTATAATCAAAGCTTCCTTTGCTCAAAGCGTCGCCCTTTTCAGCCTGAACGACACCGATGACACGGTCATTTGATTGCCAGTCAAGAGATAGGCTTACATCATCCGAATTTGTGCCACCTAACCAGCGGGCAACTTCGCGAGCGTTGTCGATAAATGGGGTGAGCAATAAAAACTGTGCCCGCTGACACTCTTTGTTGATGGTTGAAAGTAGGAGTTCAAGCTTTAGGCCTCTGCGAAGATTTTGAATGTTATGCGCCTCGTCGACAACCAGCAGGGTTAATGGTCTGCCGATTTTTTCTTCCCAGCCCTGACGTAACATCAAATCCAGCTTCTCGGGAGTTGTCACTAAAACACGGAATGCCTTATTCCTATCGTGCTCCTGCAATAGTCCCATTTCGATATTGTCAACCTCAAGAGCAGGGCTGACCTGTTCCACTTGAATACCCAATGGAGCAAAATCACGACGCAGTTGACGGGCAATTTGACTGACTAAAGTACGCGTCGGAGCAAGATAAGCCACCCAACCCTTTTCGAGATCAAACTGATTTAATGCCTGCAAAATTCTGAACTGCGCAATCAGAGTTTTGCCGCTTGAGGTCGGCAGGCTGACAACTACTGCACGACGGCTGGAGCCCAATAAACCTTTTTCTGCCAGCGTGCGGCGCTGAGGGGGCAATACATCAAATATGGCACGGTTTCCGCGACCTTGATTCACAAGGCTTTGTACAAATTGTGTCACACGTGAGTTTACGGCCCTAGTAACGGTCCAAATGGAATTTTCCACCATCTGTGAAGCACAGGCCGACAGCAAACGGGTTAAAGGCTCCAGCTCCAACAACTGTGCTGTTTTACACACAGCAAACACCCGGTCGAAATGTGTCTCCAGCAGTTGATGGATTTGGTAATTGCCTTCAACCACACCATCGGTGATAAAATGTGCAAAAATTTCGGCTGCTTTGGCCAAATGATACAGCCCAATTAATTCGAGTGCAGCGGACTTAGCAGCTATGCCTTCTTTCTCTTTCAGAGACTGCTCTTCAAATTCCTGTTGGGCGTTCCGTAAAGCGGCAATGCTTTCCAATACTGCATCACGGTCAGCCCAGCCTTGTTTCCGGATCAGCCTCAGCCAGATTTCAAGGATAACCGCCCAGGTACGGTCATGCCAATCCGAAGACTCCACAGGCAATTGCGGCCACTCAGTTTCACGCAATAGGCGAGCGGCATCTGCGCCCATATCACCAAGTGAGGCAAGCGCGCTCATACGCAGCAATTGAATGCCGTCAGCTATCGGACTGCCGCTCCTTGGCAGAATACGGTAAAGCCGGAATGCATCCGCGGCACTTCGCTTGAGAATATTACTTTTATTTTCATTTTCTTCAAATCGATCAAGGAGAAGGTCAAGCGTTGCTAGTTCCAAGGCTTCCGCCGTGCGTTGAATCAGTCCAAAGTCAACATCAATAGCATGGTGCAGCAACTCACGATAAATCAGAACTCGGTCCGCCTGTTTCAGAGCCTCGATACGGGAAGCGTCTATATTGTCTAACAGCCAGTGATTCATGATGTGGCACCTCCTTTCACTCTTTCAGGAAGAGATGCAATTTCACAAGGTAGATGCAATGCAAATAAATAACAGGATGTTGGGGAATTCAGAGAGCGACCTAAAGCTTTTCCACGGCTTTTCAGATCAAGCTCATTGGCCGTTGTATCACGAATCAGCACACCCAAAAGGGATACGGCTTTGTTGCCAGAGTTAAAATAGAAAGCGAGGGAGTCAGTGTAAAGTGTTTCAAAATCTGTGTTCTTACAGCGGGGCCACAACCATTTTAGAAGCTGAGTTATTGTACCAAGGTTATTTGCCAAGTTATCAATTTGATGTCCTATATGTCCACTTCTACCAGACATTACTTGCGGTGGATATTTTTTTTCAGTTGATGACTTTACTTCCCCCAATACCAATCTTGATTCAGTTTTATTTACAACGAATCCTATAAGATCCGCACCTGGCAGACTGGCATTTGCATTTCGTTTGTCCCTCTCCATATTCCATGGCCAAATGATCTTATGTTCTTCGCTCAACCAGGCTTCTGCAAAAGCTTCACATATAGCCCAATCACGTTCTTCCGGGATTTCGGCATCTAATACGGCTTCAAGGCTTGATTTTCCAAACCCGGTTAAGGAAAGGCTTCGCAAGTGTGATTTGAATTCGATGGAGCCTTCTTTGTCGTTTAGGCGAGAGGCTACATCATTTGTCATGAAGGAATCAAAAACATCGTTATCCGACAGATCATATCCCTGCCAGCACACTTGCTGTTCCCGATTTTCATAGACTAATGTCGACAGCTTTTCACTCACGCATTCATTTCCAGTAGAAGCATCAATTTGTCGCTCAAACACATAAAACATCCATTAATAACATTAAAAAATATAACAAGTAGCTAAGCGTTTGTCGGTATATCTTAATAATTTGCCAATTGAATTTATCTAACCGTTTATCATCCAAAAACACATGCTTTATTTCAATTCCCGATTGGTAGATGAAAATAATGATCCTGAGTTTAGGGTATCGGGGATTGCATATGGGATTTCATATAACAGGAAGGTTCAGAATACAATAAGATTCATTTTGGGAATATAATTTTGATTGTGATTGACAAAAAGGGGGCTCCCGGCCTATTTTCCAGCATTAACCCTGATTTAAAGAAAGGATGTCTGTCATGCCACAACTGGATTCAACATTTATTCGAAGTCAATTTCCTGCGTTTGAAGAACCTTCGTTAAAAGGATGGGGGTTTTTTGAAAATGCGGGTGGTTCCTATACCTGTCGGCAGGTCATTTCCCGGCTGATGAAATATTATACCCAGACCAAGGTCCAGCCCTATTATCCGTATCCGGCGTCTTTGACGGCCGGTGCGGCCATGGATGAAGCCTATGTGCGGATGGCCGCATACCTGAATGTGGGGGAGGATGAGGTCCATTTCGGGCCGTCCACCACCCAGAATCTTTATGTCCTGGCCCAGGCCTTTCGTGAATTGTGGGACAAAGGCGATGAAATCATTGTGACGAGCCAGGATCATGAGGCCAATTCCGGGTTCTGGCGGCGGCTCGAAAAGACTGGGATTGTGGTGAAAGAATGGCGGGTGGACCCCGCAACAGGGCGGCTGAACCCTGCTGACCTGGATGGCCTTTTTTCTTCCAGGACAAGGCTTCTGGCCTTTCCCCACTGTTCCAATATCATTGGTCATATCAACCCGGTGGAAAAGATTGCAGCAAAGGCAAAGGCTGCGGGTGCTGTTGTGGTGGTGGATGGTGTGTCTTATGCGCCCCACGGGCTGCCCGATGTCCAGGCCCTGGGCGCGGATATTTATCTTTTCTCCCTTTACAAAACCTGGGGGCCGCACCTTGGGCTCATGACCATCAAAAAGGAGCTTCTGGATCTTTTGCCCAACCAGGGGCATTATTTTAATGCCGGGATCGTCAGAAAAAAGATGACACCGGCAGGACCGGATCATGCCCAGATTGCCGCGGCTTCAGGGTTGCCGGAGTATCTGGATGTGGTTTATGCCCGTCATTTTAAGGAAGATGCCGGACCTGCCGAACGGGGACGAAAGATTCAGAAGATGTTCCGGGAATATGAGACAGAACTCCTCACACCGCTCATGGATTGGCTGCGGGGCAGAGAGGATATCTTTATTCTGGGGCCTGATGATCCGGAGCTTCGTGCTCCCACAATATCGATTGCCCCAAAAAGAAAATCCCTGGAAGATGTATTTTCGAAATTGACAGAGCAAAAATTAATGGTGGGGGCCGGACATTTTTATGGTGTCCGGCCGCTTCTTGGGATGGGCATCCCCATTGAAAAGGGAGTGCTGAGGCTTTCCTTTGTCCACTACACCACAGCGGATGAAGTGGACCGGCTCATTAAAGGCCTTGGGGCAGCCCTGGATTAGCAGGCAATCACCTTGAAGCTGCTGCCTTTTGGATGATCTTTTTCAAAGGCCTTGAGTCTGTCCTCAAGGTCTTTGAACCTTTCTTTTCCGGTCAGGGATACGCAGGCCCGGAGGCCCTCATGCCGGTCGCTGCCCGTGGTGGTGAGGGAAATGGCGCTGATGCCGTAGTAGAGCAGCTCTTCCACCAGTTCAATACCGGTAAAGCCAGGGTATGAAATGGTAAAATAAAACCCGTCGGCAATCTTCACCGTGTCATCCATGTCATAGACGATAAGAAACCCGTTGTCCGTAAAAAGCTTTTTCATGGCCTTTGCCCTGTCGCCGTATTCTTTCACGCTGTCCACAAAATTGTAGGTGCCGTCGTTGACTGCCTTTAAAAGACCGTAAAGCCCATACTGGTTGGAATGGGATACGCCGGAGCTCAAAGAATACATGGCACCGAAAATATAGGCATAGCCGAATTTGTTGGACCCGAACCAGGGTTCAAGATTGTCGCCAATGGAATTGAAAAGCTTGTCCGGGATGGCGGTCATGCCGATTCTCTGGCCTGCCAGGGAAAAGGATTTGGAGCTGGAGATCAGCAAAATATAATTGTCCGTGTATTTGGCAACCGTGGGGATAAAAGGGGCTTTGCCAGGAATCGAATAGTCTTTTCTGAAATCCATGCCAAAATAGGCCAGATCCTCCATGACAATGCAGTCGTACTCAGTGGCCAGCTCGCCGATGATCTGAAGTTCCTGATCGGTAAAGCAGATCCAGGCCGGGTTGTTGGGGTTGGAATACATGAGGGAAGCGATGTCGCCTTTTTTGAGATAGGATTCCAGCTTGGTTTTGAGTTTTTCTCCCCGGTATTCATACACATCAAAATGATCATAAGGCACACCGATGACACTGGCCTGGCGTTTATTCACTGGAAAGCCCGGGTCAAGAAACAGGATTTTGTTTTTGCCTTTTTTTCGTCTCGTGGTGCACATCATGGCCATATAGCAGCCCTGCATGGAGCCAACCGTGGGGAAACAGGGTTCCGGGCTGATGTCGATATCGAGGAAATTTTTGACAAACCGGGAGATTTCAATTTTAAGCTCCGGGATACCGTCAAAGGGCGGGTATTTGGAGCCGACCCCTTTTTTCAGGGCTTCAATTTCCGCATCCACGGCAATTTTGGGGGGCTCAAGACCGGGCACGCCCATTTCCATGCGGATATATTTCTCACCCGAGGCAGTTTCAATATTGTTGACGATCCGGTTCAGTTCCCGGATGGAGGCAAGGCCAACGGATTTGAGGCCCATTTTTTGGATTTCCTGTTTAACGATTACCGTATCAATCGGCATTTTTACCGGCATAGTGGTCATAGGTTTCCTCATAAAATCTAATTTTAAAAATAATCAATTATCTGATCAGATTTCTTTATAGACATTCGAGTTTGAAATAGCAAGAGGGATTGAGGAAAATTGCTTGTAAATTCCGGGGCAAGAGGATAGAAACCTTAAGGTATGCGGTTCTTAAAAACATATGACTTCAGGGGGATAAAAGGATTCCGTCTTGGCTGGTCCCCTGTAGGTCCACCGCTCATGACCACCTTTTGCTATGTCATGGGTGATGTCATGATCGACACCGGGCTCTCCCATATGCAAAAGGAAGTGAAAAGGATTGCAGGGGAGAACAGGGTTAAACGAATTCTTCTGACCCATCACCATGAGGATCACTCCGGCAATGCCGCAGCCATCAAACAGGCAATGGGTATAAAGGTTTTCGGCCATCCCATGACCATTGAAAAAATGGCAAGGCCTTTTAAAATTCTGCCTTATCAAAAGCTTGTGTGGGGAAAGGCCATGCCCCTTGACCCGGAGCCCTTCCCGGAAAGGATCGATACGGCCCTGGGGCGCATGACCCCGGTTCACACACCCGGTCATTCAAAGGATCATACCGCATTTTTTATAAAGGATGCCGGTATCCTGTTTTCAGGAGACCTGTATCTGGCGGACCGGATCAAATATTTCAGGGCGGATGAATGTATCGGAACCGAGATCGAATCCTTGAAAAAGGTGTTGAAACTGGAATTTGATGTTCTCTTGTGCAGCCATTTTCCAAAAGCCGAAAACGGCCGGGAGAGGGTCAGGGCAAAACTTCTATTTCTTGAGGATCTCTATGGGTCCGTCATTGAGCTCTGGAAAAAAGGGATTCCGGCAAAAGAGATATTCAACGCCTTACGCCTGAAAGAAGATTATGTGACCCGGGTTTTCTGCTTTGGAAATGTCAGCATGATGAACGGCGTGCGTTCCATCCTGCGCCATTATAAAAACGGGCGGTGAGAGGGCTTTATTCTTTTGGCTTTTTCCGGGTTTTTTCCAGCATTTTATCGTTAAACCGCTTGACATGATCCATGATGATGTCTGAAGCTGTCTTTTGATCACCGGCTTTCATGGCGTCGATGATCCGTTTAAAATCCATTAGGTTTTCAAGGGAGCGTTCCTTGTCCATGGGAAGAAATTCGCTGTAATAGAGGTGAATATTGTCGTGGATGGTTTTCTGGACAAACTGGAACACGGGGTTTCGGGTGATGTTGCCGATATATGTATGCATTTTTTCATCGGTCAGAAGAAAATTGTCCCAATCGCCTTGTTCATAATAGGCTTTTGCCCGGTTAAACAGTTTTTCAAGTTCTTTGATGTCTTTTTTGGTGGCACGCTGGGTGGCCAGTTCTACAATACTTCCCTCGGTTTTGATCCGGAATTCCGCCAGATGTTCCAGCGAGACTTCACCGGAGCGGATGAGCAGGGCCATGGATTCAATCATGATCCCGGCATCGATGCGTTTTATGATAGCACCGCCGGAAACGCCGAGCTTGATTTCAATGAGCCCTTTTTGCTCCAAAACCCGCAAGGCTTCCCGTAAGGTTCCCCGGCTGGTATTGAACATGTCTTTAAGCTCACGCTCGGCCGGAAGTTTGCTGCCCGGTTCGAGCTTGCCGCTGATAATGGCATTCTGGATCTGTTCCACCACATCCTGGAATACACGGCTTTGTTTGGCTTTGATAAACATGATGCTGTCTTGGCAATCCTTTATTATAACTTATTTAAACTGTTCTGCTCCTGAAAAATCCCGGTACAGATTAAAGTGTGATAGAACTTCTATATCATCTTTTGTCAAATCGCAAGTCACAATTCGAGTTAATAATTCGCCCAAGCCTGGCCCCAGCATATAGCCCTGTCCGCACATGCCTGCGGCATTGATAAAATTCGGATATTCTTTTGTAGGGCCCA
>CAZWMY010000056.1:0-23926 GCA_964635025.1 uncultured Desulfobacula sp.
TATGTGAAGAAAAAAGATATAAACAGATATCGGTCTTTAATCGAAAGACTCGGACTTAGAAGATAGAATGTCAGACAGCCGGTTTTTGACAATATTCAGGTCAAAAGCCGGCTTTTTATTTTTAACCGGGCGGAAATTTACAGGGGATTTTTTAAATAAGTTCGCACCTTTGCCATTAAATATATATTTCATGGCAAAGGTGCGGGTTTATTTATTTTAAAAATTTCCTTGCATTTTCCGCCCTTATTATTAAGGAGAAATTATGGAAGAAAAAGTATTTACAACAACCATTAATGGAAGAGAATTTTCCATCAGCAGCGGAAAAATCGCAAAACAGGCATCAGGGGCAGTCGTTGTAACCTATGGGGAGACCATCGTGCTGGTCACGGCAGTGGCGTCGAAAGATCCTAAGGAAGAGATCGATTTTTTGCCGTTGACAGTGGAATACCAGGAAAAAATTTATGCGTCCGGCAGAATTCCGGGAAATTATTTCAGGCGTGAAATCGGCAGGCCCTCGGAAAAGGAAACCCTGACGGCAAGGCTGATCGACAGACCCATCCGCCCGCTTTTTGAAAAAGATTATAATTTTGAGACCCAGGTCATTGCCACGGTTCTGTCCATGGACAAAATCAATGAACCGGATACACTGGCCATGATCGGTGCTTCCGCCGCCCTTTTTATTTCAGATATCCCCTTTAACGGCCCCATTGCCGGTATTAAAGTCGGCAGGGTAAACGGGCAGTTCATTGCCAATCCCACCATGGAAGAGATGAAGGAAAGCGATATCGAACTGGTGGTGGCCGGGTCAAAAACCGGCGTGGTCATGGTTGAGGGCGGCGCCAATATTGTTTCTGAAAAAGACATGCTGGATGCCATCTTTTTTGGTCATGAAGCCATGCAGCCCATCATTGATCTGCAAATTCAGATGCAACAGGCCCTTGGCAAGGAAAAAAGAGTGTTTACACCGCCGGCAAAGGATGAAGAACTGGTTGCCCGGGTGGAGGAATATGCAAAGGATAAAATTTATAAAGAAGTTCAGATCAAGACAAAAATCGAGCGCCAAAAAGCCTTGGGAGATTTGAAGGACGAGGTTGTGGCACATTTTGTCGCCATCTATCCTGAAAAGAAAAAAGATATCAAGGAAGCCTTTGGCAAATGCCTAAAAAAAATCAGCCGGGATATTGTCCTGAAAGAGGATAAACGAATTGACGGCCGCGCATTTGATGAAATCCGGCAGATCACCTGCGAAGTGGGAAGCCTTCCCAGACCCCATGGCTCAGCCCTTTTTACAAGGGGTGAAACCCAGGTCCTGGGTGTTTTGACCCTTGGGTCCGGGATGGATGAACAAAGAGTTGAAACCCTGTCCGGAAATGAAACCAGATCTTTTATGCTGCATTATAATTTCCCTCCCTTTTCCGTGGGAGAAACCAAACGCCTCGGTGGCCCCAGCCGAAGAGACGTCGGTCACGGAAATCTTGCGACCCGGGCCCTGGAAAGAGTCCTTCCAAACCAGGAAGATTTTGAATATACCATCCGCCTGGTGGCTGAGGTCATGGAGTCCAATGGCAGCTCCTCCATGGGAACGATCTGCTCCGGAACCCTGGCCCTGATGGACGGCGGCGTGCCGATAAAAGCCCCGGTTTCAGGGATTGCCATGGGTCTGATCAAAGAAGGGGATAAAATCGCCGTGCTGTCGGATATCCTGGGTGATGAGGATCATTTTGGGGACATGGATTTTAAAGTGGCAGGGACTGCAGAAGGCATGACCGCTCTTCAGATGGATATCAAGATTAAAGAGCTGTCCCGTGAAATTATGGAAAAAGCATTAAATCAAGCCAAAGCCGGTCGGGTTCATATTCTCAATAAAATGCTGGAAACGCTTCAGACTTCGCGCCAAGAGGTTTCTCCCCATGCACCTAAAATTGTGAGCATCCAGATCAATGCCGATAAGATAAGGGAGATCATCGGCCCGGGCGGTAAAGTGATCCGCGCCCTCCAGGCTGAAACCAATACGGTGATCGAGGTGAATGATTCAGGTCTTGTCAAGATTGCAGCAGAAAATGAGCAGGATGCGGCAGCAGCCTTAAAAAGAGTATCCGACATTGCCCTTGATCCGGAGATCGGAGCGATCTATCAGGGAACGGTTGTAAAAATTACAGACTTTGGTGCCTTTGTAAACATCAAACAGGGGACGGACGGCTTGGTGCACATTTCCGAACTGGCAGATCACAGGGTCAAAAAAGTGACTGATGTGGTCAAGGAAGGCGACATCATTTCCGTAAAGGTACTGGATATCACAAAAGACGGGAAAATCAAGCTGAGTTTAAAAGCAGTCAAGGAAGATGAAAAATAATTCATTCTGCGTCTGTCCCCTTGCCAGCGGAAGCAAGGGGAACAGTCTCTTTGTGTCTTGCAACAAGAGTTCCATTCTCATTGACGCCGGGCTTTCCGGTGTTGAAATCGAACGGCGGCTTGGCCTTTTGAATATCGATCCCGAAAGTCTGACCGCCATCATTATTACCCATGAACATTCCGATCATATCAAAGGTGCTGGCATACTGAGCCGCCGGTACAAGCTGCCATTATACATTACCCCAAAAACCTATGGGGCCTGCCAAAGCCTTGGAAAAATAGACGAGCTTCGCTTTTTTGAGTGCGGCACATCTTTTAACATTGATACAATTCAAATCAACCCGTTTTCCATTTCCCATGATGCCGAGGACCCGGCAGGCCTGACCCTGGAATATCAGAATCATAAAATAGGCATCGCAACCGATCTTGGAATTGTTACAAGCCTTGTCAAGGATCATCTGAAAGACAGTACGCTTTTATATCTTGAATCCAATCATGATCCTGAAATGCTGATCAATGGTCCCTATCCCTGGCATTTGAAACAGCGGATAAAAGGCAGAATGGGACACCTGTCCAATATGGATGCAAAAATCCTTGTGTCGGAACTTAGGAATGATGGGCTCAAGCATGTTATCCTGGCTCATCTGAGCGAAGAAAACAATTGTCCCCAAAAAGCAGCCCGGGAAGTTTCAGAAGGGTTAAATTCTTCAAAGGTTGATCTTCATGTTGCAAAACCCCATGAGCCCGGAAAGGTGATACGACTGTAAAAGAAAAAAGGAATCGAAAATGAACCCGGTGATAAAAGCATTGAATTTTCGCCATGCCTGCAAAGCGTTTGATCCTCAGAAAAAAATATCAAAGTCACATCTGGAAATGATCCTCACGGCAGCTCATCTTTCGCCCACCTCTTTTGGTATGGAGGCTTGGAAATTTCTTGTCATCAGTTCCGATGAGGCAAAAAAAGCCCTTCGGCCGGCCTGCTGGAATCAGCCCCAGATAACGGATGCCAGTCATGTGATCGTCATTTGTGCCAGGTCTAAAGCAGCGGATCCTTTTGGCAGCTTTGTCAGGATGAATTTTGAACGCCGGGGATTGCCCGAAGACGCAACAAAAGCCTATATGGAAAAATATAAAAGCCATATGGAAGCAGAAGTTTTCCCCAGAATGAGTGCCTACGCCTGGTGCTCCAAACAGTGCTATATTGCCCTTGCAAATATTATGACGGCAGCAGCATCGGAAGAAATTGATTCCTGTCCCATTGAAGGGTTTGAAAAAGACTGGGTTGAAAAAGCCCTTCATATCGACACGCAGGAGCATGAAGTGGCGGTGATTGTTGCTTTAGGGTATCGGGTGAAAGAACAGCCGCCAAGAAGGCGCCACCCCATTGAACAAATGGTTGAGTACAGGTAAGGATCAGATTTTTTCTTTTTCCAGGAGATGGTAATACTCCCCTTTGAGAGCAACAAGTTCATGGTGGGAACCCATTTCCCTGATTTCTCCATCTCTCAGCAAAATTATATTGTCACAGTCCCGAACCGTGGACAATCTGTGGGCGATAATAATGGACAGCCTTCCTCTCATCAGTTTTTTCATGGCATCGTGAACCTTTTGTTCGGAATTGGAATCCATATACGATGTGGCTTCATCAAATATGATCAGGTCCGGGTCAAAGGCAAATGCCCGGGCAATGCAGACAAGCTGTTTTTCTCCGCTGGATAAAGGCCGTCCTTCTTCCTCGATTTCAGTATCAAGGCCTGAAAATTTTTCAAACAGAAAATCACAGTTGGCATCATATAATGCTTTTTCAAGCTTTGCAGGATCCATATCAACGCCTGAAGGTTTTATATTGTCCCTGATGCTTCCGGAAAAAAGCACCGGGTCCTGCATGACAAGGGCTGTCCTTTTTCTGATGTCTTCAATATTGATGGATCTTTGATCAATATTATTAAAAAGGATGGCCCCGCTTTCAGGCGGGTAAAACCCGGTGATCAGGTTGATAATGGAGCTTTTGCCTGACCCGGTCCGGCCGACAATGCCAATGGAATGATTTTCGAAGAGGTTGAAACTTATGTTTTTTAGTACGGGTTTGTCAGGGGTATATGAGAAATCCACTTTGTTGAACGAGAGGTGTGAGATTTTATTTATGGATTCCCGATGGACGTTGGTTCGCTGCCTTGCCTGTTCAGTTTTAAGGATATTGATGATACGTTCGGCAGAGGAGAGCGCATTCTGGAGCAGGTTAAAGGTTTCAGACAGGTCTCTTAAGGGTCTGAAAAAAAGTTTCATATAAGTTAAAAAAGCCACAAGCTCTCCCAGAGTCAATGATTTGTCCATCACATTAAAACTTCCCGTCCAAAGAATAATGGCCACACTCAGCACGCCCATAAAACCGATAAAAGGCATAAAAACGGCAAAAACCCTGATCTGAAACAGGGATGCTGAAAAATATTCAAAATTCAGAATTTTAAATTTTTCCATAAACCTGTTTCGGCTCGAAGTGGTCTGGATGATTTTGATACCGGTAATGGCCTCTGAAAAACTGTGGTTGATTTCCGAAAGTTTCTGCCGGATGGTCCGGAAGGCTTTTCTTAAGATTTTTGAAAACAGGGAGATACTGATCGCAATGACCGGCACCATGGCTGTCAGATAAAAGGCAAGTTTTATATCAATGGTGAACAGAATAACAAGGATACCGATCATGAGAAACAGATCTCTGAAAATAAAAATCAGGACGCTTGTAAACATTTCATTCATGTTTTCAATATCGCCGGCCACCCGGGAAACCAGGCGGCCGCTGGAGGTCTTGTCATAAAAAGCTACCGGCAGAAAGGCCATATGAGAAAAAAGCTTGCACCGCAGGTTTAAAATAATAGTCTGGCCGCTGTATTCCATGAGAAGGCTCTGGAAAAAATCAATGATAAAGGACACAGCTACGGCAATTGAAAAAAGAATGCAGAAGGATGAAAATGAAGTGATTTTAAACCCGAAAAGATCAACACCCTTTACCGTGCCCACAGGAAGAATAAATCCGTCAAAGGCTTTTTGAGTCAGGATCGGAATGATCAGTTCAAAAAAGGTGACGACAAACACCAACAGTGTCGTAAGAAAAAGCAAAAAAGAATAGGGCCGGATATATGGCAGGAGGGTTTTGGCAAGATAAAGATCGGCAAGCCTGATCTCATTTTCTTCCATTGAAAGGGCTGTTTCAGACATTCTTTTCCTCTTCAAACTGCTGAACCCTGAAGGATTCCCTATAGAATCGGTTTGTCTCGATCAATTCTCCATGGCTGCCTGAATGATCGATCCGGCCGTTTTTCAGGATATAGATCCTGTCGCAGGCGGCCAGGGCGGAAATTCTGTGGGAAATAATGATAAAGGCGGCTCCCATGTTCATTTGGGATATGGCAGCGATCAATTTGGAGGCAGTATGGGTATCCACCTGGCTGACAGGGTCATCCAGGATGACAATCGGTTTTTTAATGATCAATGTCCGTGCCAGTGCAATGCGTTGTTTTTGACCGCCGGAAAGCGTTACGCCTCTTTCACCGATAAGGGTTTCAAGCCCATCCGGCATTGTTGCAAGGGTTTCTTTCAGGCAGCATGCTTCTATAACCTGGTCCAGTCTTTCATTTTCAACCGATCGGCCCATAAGAATATTTTCCCGGATCGTGGTTGAAAAAAGAAAAGATTCCTGGGGCATAAATGCAATATGCTTTCTTAAAAAATTCAGATCCAGGCGGGTAAGATCATGACCGTCCACTAAGATTTCACCCGAGGTAGTGTTGTAAAGCCTTGGGATCAACTGGGCAAGGCTGGTTTTGCCTGAGCCCGGCGGGCCGCTGATGCCGATGGATTCTCCTGGCTCAATGGAAAAGGAGATATTTGATAAAACAGGGCTGCCTTTTCCATAAGCAAAACTTACATTCTTAATGGTTATATCCCCCGATAAACCGGGTAAAATGACCGGATGCGCCGGAGAGTCCACATCGGGCACAGAGTCGATAAGCGTATTGATTCTTTTCAAGGAGGCCATTCCCCTTTGAAACAGATTGGTCATCCAGCCGATGGCAATAACTGGCCAGGCAAGAATTCCAAGGTATTGAAGAAAGGCGACAAGCTCTCCGGGTGTAATGGCTTCTTTTATCACAAGAAAGCCACCGTAAAAAAGAATGATAAGGGTAGACAGATTAAAAAACAAGATGAGCATGGGTTTTAAAAGTGCATTGACAATTGCCCGTTTCAGGTTTTTATTAAAATAATCTTTTGATGCTTTTTCTACCTTGGAACTGATAATGGATTCAAAATTGTATACTTTAATAATCCTGATACCAAAAAAGCTTTCCCGTACAAGTTCGGTAAGCTTTGAAAAGGACTCCTGGGCTGTTTCATGAAAGATATGCATTTTTTTCCCGAGGATTCGTGTCGTCATGACCAGAAAAGGCATGGGGATCATGGCATAGGCAGTCAATACCGGGTGGGTCCATAGCATGATGACAAGGGTGGCACCCCCTAGAATAACCGTATCGATAATGGCAATCAGTCCAAAGCCGAAAGCCATCCGGACATGGTTGAGGTCACTGGTGGCATGGGCCATGATATCGCCTGTTTTTGTTCGGTCATAATATGCCATATCAAGATTCAGAACATGGCTGAAAAGCTCATCTCGGATTCCGTTTTCAAGATCCCGTGCACTCCCCATGAGAAGATTGCGCCAGCCATATCTTAAGAGGGCCATGACAAGGCCGAGAAAAAGGATGTAGCCGCACTGGAAAAACAGGGTTTTTGAATTAAAAGACCCTGTGCTCAGGGCATCAATGGCCTCTTTGATAATCTGGGGAACAATCAGCTGGGTGGCATCCACTATGATCATGCACAAGATGCCCAACAGGATCTTATACAGATTTTTTTTAATGTATGCGTAAATAAGTTTCAAAATGGTCTTTAAAATTCAGACAGGACTGCATCCAGGGCCTGAATAAAATCATCCATCATTTTCTTTTCAATGATCAGGGGTGGGTCGATTCTGAATACTTTGAGCTTCGGGCGTTTTGCAATGATAAACCCTTTTTCGATAAGATTTTCATAAATGGATACAACCTGATCATGGTCGATTTTTTCTGAAAATTCCATCGCAAACATCAGCCCGCGCCCACGGATTTCTTTTATGGCATTATGTTTATGTTTCATCTCCAATAGCCTGTTCATCAGGTAAAAACCGCTTAAGATACATTTTTCAAGGGCATTTTCTTTTTTCATGGTCTGAATTACGGAATTTGCGGCCACGGCGCCCAATGGATCATTCTGGTGGGATTGTGAATGATAAAATCCATTCTCTGCCATTTTGGCAACACTATTTTTGCTAAAAGCAACGGCGCTGACCGGGTATCCGTTTCCAAGGCCCTTGCCTATGGAAATAATGTCCGGAGTAATATCATAATGCATATATCCGAACCATTTCCCGGTACGCCCCACACCAGTGGTGATTTCATTGATCTGAACATACCCATTGGTTTCTCGAATTCTTTGCTCAATGTAATTTATCAGTGCTTTAGGAGGAAATTTCACCATCCCGGAAGCGCTCCCGGGTTCAAACACAAAGCCTGAGATTTTTTCGAATGGGATGGTGGAAAAGTGATGGCAATTTAAATCACAATGCTCTTTTATGGGGCAAGTATTGCATTTTGACCAGTCAAATAGAAACCATTCATCAGATGGTTTGGCTCCGCTTGAGCCCAAAGAACCTAAAAAAGAATCTGAAAATGTGAGCAGGAATGGCTTTAAAGATATTTTTTTTATCGCCTTTACACCTACTTCAACAGCCTCACTGCCGGATGTGAGAAACAGGCATTTTCCACCCTGAAATCCGGTTATCTCAAGAATGGATTTTGCAGCTTCTTCTATTACCGGATGGGCATAGCAATATCCTGTGTGCGTGATCTTCTCCATCTGGCAGAGAAGGGCATGATTAATTTCGGGGTGGCAATGACCTAAAGGGGTGCACCAGACGCCGGATTCCATATCAAGATAAGATTTTCCGGCGGTATCATAAATATAGCATCCTTTGGCATGGCTAATATTTTTAAGTTTTAGGTCATGTCCGATGCTCCATAGAATATTTTTCATTTTTTTTGCCTTTCCAACCCGGTCGATTGATCGAGGTTCTTTTATGATATGCTGTTCTTATATCATTATCCGGCTAAACAGGTGAATATTTATTAGCAATTTGATACTTTTGTCAATATTATCGAATTTTAAAAAAAGAACAGAGCCAGTCTTTTAAAATGGTAAGGGTCGATACTGCAAACAATAAATTCATAAAAAAAGGATTTATTTTAAAAGAATGCTTGCAACATCCTCATTTTTTTGTTACCTTGCCTCCTCATTGAATTTTGACATTTCTTCCGGGCTATAGAGGGGCGATTGATTTTACAACAATTGTTTATGTGTCTGGGTTTATCGGAATTCATTAGAAAAGAATGAAAAACAGAGCAAGGGAAAGCTTCTAAGGTAAATTAGAAGAAAAAATAAAGATAAATCACTTGATGAAAGAAATTTCAGAGTTGATTATTATGCTTTGTTCTGATATTGTACTGCGGTCTTTTTGTCGTGAGAAGGTTTTACGATTTTAAGATAAGCCGATATAGCTCAGTAGGTAGAGCATCTCACTTGTAATGAGAATGTCCTCCGTTCGATTCGGGGTATCGGCTCCATAGAGTATCGGTGGGGTTCCCGAGTGGCCAAAGGGATCAGACTGTAAATCTGACGGCTCAGCCTTCGGAGGTTCAAATCCTCCCCCCACCACCAGTGTGTTGTGTAGGAGATCTTAAAGAAGAGTAGTTTTAGTGGATCGTTACTACATAGCTAATTTGGTTTTTAGCTATTATAGTTACTTTGCCTGCGGGAGTAGCTCAGTTGGTAGAGCTTCAGCCTTCCAAGCTGAATGTCGCGAGTTCGAGACTCGTCTCCCGCTCCACTTCCTCCTTATAGATTTCCAGAGAAATAATGGTTTAAGTTAAATAATTAATTTGAATCGCCTTTTTTTGGCCCATGTAGCTCAGTCGGTAGAGCGCTTCCTTGGTAAGGAAGAGGTTCACCGGTTCGATTCCGGTCATGGGCTCCAGAAAAATGGCAGGAGGAATTAAGAAGATGGCTAAGGAGAAATTTGCGCGGACAAAGCCGCATGTGAACATAGGCACAATTGGTCATATCGATCATGGGAAGACGACGCTTACGGCAGCAATCACCAAGCATTCAGCGATGAAGGGGTTTGGGTCATATGTTCCGTTTGATCAGATAGACAAGGCGCCTGAAGAAAGAGAGCGTGGTATCACCATTGCCACAGCCCATGTAGAGTATGAGACCCCCAACCGTCATTATGCACATGTGGATTGCCCGGGCCATGCAGACTATATAAAGAATATGATCACAGGCGCAGCCCAGATGGACGGTGCCATACTGGTGGTCAGTGCCGATGACGGACCTATGCCCCAGACAAGAGAACATATTCTTCTTGCACGTCAGGTAGGAGTGCCCACAATTGTTGTGTTCCTGAACAAATGCGACATGGTGGATGATGAGGAATTGATAGAACTGGTGGAAATGGAGCTTCAGGAACTTCTGGATACCTATGAATTCCCGGGAGACACCACACCGATTATCAGGGGCAGTGCATTGAAAGCCCTTGAAAGCGATGATGTAAACAGTGAAGATGCCAAATGTATATTTACGCTTTTGGAAACCCTTGATTCTTATGTTCCGGAACCGATAAGGGATACGGCAAAACCATTTCTTATGCCGATTGAAGACGTATTCAGCATATCCGGCCGTGGTACGGTTGTGACCGGAAGAATCGAACGCGGTATCATCAAGACCGGTGAAGAAATCGAGATCGTAGGGATCAGAGAGACAGCCAAGACCGTATGTACCGGTGTTGAAATGTTCAGAAAACTTCTTGACGAAGGTCAGGCAGGAGACAATGTAGGTCTGCTTCTGAGGGGCACCAAACGTGAACAGGTTGAAAGAGGCCAGGTAGTATCCAAACCCGGAACCATTACCCCCCACACAAAATTCAGAGCAGAGATGTATGCCCTGAGCAAAGAAGAAGGTGGCCGTCACACACCGTTTTTTACCGGGTACAGACCCCAGTTTTTTTTCAGAACAACGGATATAACCGGAGTCTTGACACTGGATGAAGGCGTTGAGATGATCATGCCCGGAGATAATGCAACCATCAATGTAGAACTGATCAACCCCATTGCCATGGAAAAAGAACTTCGCTTTGCCATCAGAGAAGGCGGACGTACCGTCGGCGCCGGCGTTATCGGTGAAATTGTTGAATAAATTTTAAAGGAGTTGACGAGTGGATAGAGTGAACATTGCTCTTGCCTGCACAGAATGCAAGAGAAGAAACTATACGACAACAAAGAATAAGCGGAAGACTCCTGATAAAATAGAGTTTAAAAAATACTGCAAATTCTGTAACAAACATTTGATACACAGAGAAACAAAGATTAAATAAAAAAAGAATGCAGGTCAGTAGCTCCAATTGGCAGAGCTCCGGACTCCAAATCCGGGAGTTGGGGGTTCGACTCCCTCCTGACCTGCCACTTTTATTTGGGTTAATGGAAAATAAATAGGATTGCATAATCACTTAGGGGTTGTATGTCACGATTACTAAAAAAGAAGCCGGACAGCGAGAAAAAAAAGAAAAAAACAGAATCTGAACATACCGAAACTACAGCGGGCTCTGAATCAGATTCTGCTAAGATTTCGATTTCAAAACCGGCTGCGGTTGCAAGTCCTTTGAAAGAAAAACAGGAAAAGAGTCTGGCTGAAATTAAAACCGGTGAGCCCAATTTTGTTCAAAAAGCCATTGATTTTTTAACTGAAGTAAAAGTCGAATTAAAAAAAGTGACCTGGCCGACACGAAAACAGATAACCGGTACAACAATTGTTGTGATCATTTTTGTTTTTGTTGTTGCAGCTTTTCTCGGACTGTTTGATTTTGGTCTGGCAAAGCTTGTTCAGGTCGTGCTGACATAACACAAGGGTTGTAACATGTCTCTAAAATGGTATATCGTACATGTATATTCTGGTCATGAGCAGAAAGTAAAGATTGCATTGGAGGAAAAGATTCAGGCATCCAAGCAACCCGAGAAATTTGGTGAGATTCTCATACCGACTGAAAATATTGTTGAACTTGTGGATGGCAAAAAAAGAGAATCTTCCAGAAAATTTTATCCTGGGTATATCATGGTCAGAATGCACCTGGATAATGATACATGGCATATTGTCAGCTCTACGGCAAAAGTAACCGGTTTTCTCGGAGGGAAGAACAAGCCCGCACCCATAAGTGATAAAGAAGCAAATAGTATAATAGATAAGATGCAGCAGGGCAAGAACAAGCCGCAGCCAAAATATTTCTTTGAGCCGGGAGATGAGGTTAAGGTTATTGACGGACCATTCACAAATTTTACCGGTACTGTGGAAGATGTTTCTCCGGATAAGGAAAAAATAAAAGTTCTTGTGAGTATTTTTGGACGTGCTACCCCGGTAGAATTGAATTTCATACAAGTCTCAAAAATATAATACCAAAATACAATAATGGGTAAATTGAGAGTTTCAGGAGTAAAAAAATGGCAAAAAAAGTAATGACACAAATAAAGCTTCAGGTTCAAGGCGGAAAAGCAAATCCTTCTCCGCCAATTGGTCCGGCACTGGGTCAGCATGGTGTGAATATAATGGATTTTTGTAAATCCTTTAATGCAAGAACCGCTAATGATGTTGGATCCATCATCCCTGTGGTGATCACTGTTTATATGGACAGATCCTTCAGCTTTATTACAAAAACACCACCGGCTTCAAGGTTATTGCTGGCTGCTGCAAAGATTGCAAAAGGTTCAAGTGTGCCAAACAAAGAAAAGGTAGGATCAGTCACCAAGGACCAGATCCTTGAAATTGCCAAAACAAAAAAAGAAGATTTAAATGCCTCAGATATTGATGCAGCTGCCAGAATCATTTCAGGCACTGCAAGAAGCATGGGGATAGAAGTAGTTTAACTTTAAGTAAAAGAGTGATGAAAAATGCCAAAGCGGAGTAAAAAACATACAGAAGCACTTAAAAAGGTCGATAGAACGGTTCAATACGATCCACTGAATGCCTTGGAACTAGCCGTCTCTTCAAGTTATGTTAAATTTGATGAAACGGTTGATGTTGCCGTAAGACTAGGCGTTGACCCGCGGCATGCCGATCAAATGGTTCGAGGTACCGTTGTATTGCCCAATGGGCTTGGTAAAGATGTAAAAGTCTTGGTTTTTGCAAAAGGGGAGAAAGAAAAAGAAGCCTTGGATGCAGGCGCAGACTTTATTGCAGATGAAGAAACCATTAAAAAAATTCAAGAAGGGTGGTTTGGGTTTGATAAAGCCATTGCAACTCCGGATATGATGGGTGCTGTCGGAAAGCTGGGAAGAGCTTTGGGTCCCCGTGGATTAATGCCCAATGCAAAAACCGGTACCGTTACCTTTGAACTGGCTAAAGCAATTAATGAATTAAAAGCCGGTAAAATTGATTTCAGGGTTGAAAAAGCAGGTATTGTCCATGTTCCCATAGGAAAAATTTCTTTTGGCGCACAAAAATTGTCGGAAAATGTGAGAGCGTTTCTTGACAAACTGGTTGCATTAAAACCAGCCGGGAGTAAAGGGACATATCTTAAAACCATCAGTGTTTCTTCAACCATGGGACCGGGTATAAAAATAGACCCCTTGTTGATCAAATAAAAGCTTAAACCTGTCATAGACAGTAGGTGTGCTTTATTATAAAAGCATATAATCGGATCTGCCGGCCTGCCGAGACACAAGATAATATGATTTTGTTTTGGTTTAGTTGGCACCTTCGTAAAGAAATTAAATGAATGGAAGGAGGTGTAAAAAATTGCTGAATATTTCCCAGAAAAAAGAAGTAGTTGAGAGACTCGCTAAAGAGTTCAAAGAATCCGAAATTTCAATACTTGTAAATTACAAAGGTCTCAATGTATTGAAAATGACAGAACTGCGGGCACTGCTCAGAAAAGAAGGCATCCAGATTGAAGTAATTAAAAATTCATTGATGGAAAGGGCATCTGAAGGCACAGACGCAGCCCTGATGAAGGATTTTTTCAAAGGGCCCAATGCCCTTGTTCTGTCAAAAAAGGATCCGGTGGCCCCTGCAAAAATACTGATCAATTTTGCAAAGGACAATGAAAAACTTGAAATAAAAGCAGGCGCCTTAGCGGGCAAGCTTCTCAATCCGGAAGAAATTAAACAACTGGCCAAATTACCATCAAAAGAAGAACTTCTTGGCAAACTGGTATATACGCTCAATGCGGTTCCGACCTCATTTGTCAATGTTCTTTCCGGCGTTCCCCGTGCTTTTGTTAATGTTCTTAATGCGATTAAAGATCAAAAAGAAGCGGCATAGACAATTTTTATTTATAAAAAATATTATTATAGGTTTATTTAGGAGAAAAAAATGGCTGATATCACAAAAGCTGATGTTATCGAATTTATATCAAACATGAGTGTTCTTGAGCTTTCCGAGCTTGTAAAAGAATTTGAAACCAAGTTCGGCGTTACCGCTGCCGCACCAATGGCCTTTGCCGCCGGTCCCGCACCGACAGGCGATGCTGCTGCTGCTGTGGAAGAGCAGACGGAATTCACAGTAATTCTTGAGGCTGCCGGTGACAAGAAAATCAATGTCATCAAAGAAGTCAGAGCAATTACCGGTCTGGGTCTGAAAGAGGCAAAAGCACTGGTTGAAGAAGCGCCAAAACCGGTAAAAGAAAGTATTCCCAAAGCAGAAGCGCTCAAGATTAAAGAACAATTAGAAGGTGCCGGCGCACAGGTTTCTGTAAAATAGCGCGGGTTTCTGGTTCCATAGCGCATAAAAATAGTGCGGGGGCAAGGCAGTAGTGCCATGCCTCCGCTTTTACGGTTGGAAAAACCCATATTTGGAGAGGTCATGACCGGAAGTCTTTTGACAAATAAGCGAATTAGAAAAGAGTTTGGCAGCATAAGAAAAATAATTGATATCCCTGATCTGATCGGGATGCAAAGAAATTCATATGAGAGCTTTCTTCAAAAAGATGTCCTGCCTGAAGCAAGGGAAGAAAAAGGGCTTCATGCTGTTTTTAAATCTGTTTTTCCCATTAAGGATTTCTCAGATACATCATCGCTGGAATATGTCTCATATTCATTTGGTGAAGCAAAACATTCCATAAAAGAATGCATTTCAAGGGGAATGACCTATGACATTCCGGTGAATATTAAAGTTCAGCTCGTTGTTTATGATTTTGACAAGGAGACGGAACATTCAACCATCCGTGATATCAAGGAACAGGAAATCTATTTTGGTACTATTCCGCTGATGACCCGTCAGGGCACCTTTATCATTAACGGTACTGAAAGGGCTGTTGTAAGCCAGCTTCATCGTTCTTCCGGCGTTTTCTTTGATCATGACAAAGGAAAAAATTATTCCACAGGTAAGATTATTTACAATGCAAGGGTTATTCCTGTCAGGGGATCCTGGATCGACATGGAAATCGATGCCAAGGACATTGTTTATATCCGAATCGACAGGAGAAGAAAATTTCCCGTATCCATTCTTTTCAAGGCCTTTGGGTATACCAGTGAAGATATCTTGGATTTCTTTTACAACAAAGAGCATATTGTTAAAAAAGACGGATCGTTTTTTAAAGAGTTTTCCCAGGAAAATCTGAAACGTCAGAGAGCCAGTTTTGACATTGCATCGCCGAAAACCGGTGAAGTGCTGGTAAAAAAAGGAAGAATTTTTACAAAACGGGCACTAAAACAGCTGGAAGAAGACGGGCTAGATTATATCCCTGTCTCAGAAAGTGAATTGATCGGAAAATCATTTGCCCAGAATATTTTTGATGAAGGGACGAGCGAGCTTCTTTTCAAAGCAGGAGAACTGATCTCTGAAGAAAGTTTTGAACGGCTGGAAGAAAAAGGTCTTCATGATTTCAATATTCTCTATGTTGATCCGAGAAGTTCGGATTCCATGCGTAAAACCCTTGTGTCGGATAAAATCGAAAGAAAAGAAGAAGCTTTGATGGACATCTACAGGCGGCTCAGACCGGGAAACCCGGCTACGGTAGAGGTCGCCCAGGATTTTATCGATCATCTTTTTTTCAGACAGGCATATTATGATTTATCAAGGGTCGGTCGACTGAAAATGAACCATCGCCTTGGCATAAACACCATGATTGATGTCAAGACCTTGAGGAAAGAAGATGTTCTGTTGACGGCATCGACCCTGATCGAGCTCAAAGATACCCAGGGTCAGGTGGATGATATTGACCATCTTGGGAATCGGCGTGTCCGGGCGGTTGGAGAGCTTCTTGAAAACCATTATCGAATCGGGCTTGTCAGGATGGAAAGGGCGATCAAGGAAAAAATGAGCATGCAGGAAGTGGATGCCATGATGCCCCATGATCTGATCAACCCAAAACCGGTTTCCGCAGTTGTCAGGGAATTTTTCGGTACATCCCAGTTATCCCAGTTTATGGATCAGACCAATCCTTTGTCGGAAACGACTCATAAAAGAAGATTATCAGCGCTTGGCCCTGGCGGTTTGACAAGGGAAAGAGCCGGCTTTGAGGTCCGGGACGTTCACCCCTCCCATTACGGCAGAATCTGCCCCATTGAAACCCCGGAAGGACCGAATATCGGGCTGATCGTTTCTTTATGCACCTATGCCCGGGTGAATGATTTTGGTTTTATTGAAACACCTTACAGGGTTGCTGATGAAGGGGTCGTTTCCAATGTGATCAAACATCTTTCCGCTTTTGAAGAAAAAGAGCATCCCATTGCCCAGGCCAACGCACCGCTTGATGTTAACAGCAAATTTATGAATCCTTTGGTTTCATCACGGGTGGCGGGTGAATTTGAAATGATTGAAAATCAGGAAGTCAAATTCATGGATGTGTCTCCCAACCAATTGGTATCGGTTTCAGCATCTTTAATCCCGTTTCTTGAAAATGATGACGCCAACAGGGCGTTGATGGGCTCCAATATGCAGCGTCAGGCCGTACCGTTAATTCGAAGTGAGGCTCCTCTGGTCGGAACCGGTATGGAAAGCGTTGTGGCAAGGGATTCCGGTGTTACGATTGTTGCGGATTATGACGGCGTGGTGGTGGATGTGGATTCAAAACGCATTGTTGTCCGGAATAATGACACTGAGGAAGGCAGCTTTGAAAAAGCAGTCTCCATATATAATTGCACAAAATTTGTCCGCTCCAATCAGAATACATGCTTTAATCATCGCCCCATTGTGGTGAAGGGAGAAAAGGTCAAGGCAGGTCAGGTCATAGCAGATGGTCCTTCCACAGAGATGGGAGAGCTTGCTCTTGGAAAAAACGTGACCGTTGCCTTTATGCCGTGGGACGGATACAATTATGAAGATTCAATCCTTGTGAGTGAGCGGCTGGTCAAAGATGGCGTATACACCTCGGTTCATGTCGAGCAGTTTGAGGTTCTGGCACGGGATACAAAACTTGGCAAAGAGGAAATAACCCGTGACATTCCCAATGTCGGGGAGGAAGCCTTAAAAAACCTGGATGAGAGCGGCATTATTCGACTGGGTGCTGAAGTAAATTCCGGTGATATCCTTGTGGGTAAAATTACACCCAAGGGAGAAACCCAGCTGTCGCCTGAAGAAAAACTGCTGAGGGCTATTTTTGGTGAAAAAGCCGGTGATGTGAAAGATACATCTCTTTGCGTGCCACCGGGTGTAAAAGGAAAAGTTATTGATGCCAAGGTTTTTTCAAGAAGAGGTCTCTCAAAAGACGATCGGACAAGACTGATCGAAGACAGTGAAATTGAACGGCTTGAAAAAGACAGGGATGATGAGATCAGGATTATTTCCGATGTGGCCCGTGAAAAAGTGGAAGCCATCCTTGAGGGTCATAAGACCATCACAGATCTTGAAAAGACGGGGAAGGTCATTGTAAAATCCGGGACCAAGGTAAAGTCGGGAATATTTCTGGATATCCCGGTTTCAGTGCTTGTCCATGTGGCTGTGAAAGATGCCGTGGCTACAGAAAAGGCTCAAATCATCCTTGAGAGTGCCCAGGTACAGATAAAAAAAGCCAGGGAGCATTTCAACAGACAGGTATCCCGTTTTGAAAAGGGCGATGATCTGCCGCCGGGTGTTTTGAAAATGATCAAAATCAGTGTTGCCATGGAAAGAGTGCTTTCTGTGGGTGATAAAATGGCCGGTCGCCACGGGAACAAGGGTGTTGTTTCAAGAATATTGCGGGTCGAGGATCTGCCTTATTTCGAAGACGGCAGACCGGTTGATATGGTATTGAATCCCTTAGGTGTTCCCTCTCGTATGAACGTCGGTCAGATATTGGAAATTCACCTCGGGCATGCAGCCTATGGTTTGGGTCAGCAGATTGATGAGCTGTTAACCCAGATGAAATTAAAGGAATTAAGGAAAAAAGTAACCGAGATTTTTTCATTGACTGAGGTCCAGAAGGCCAACAGACGCGAAGATGCTGTTGTAAAAAGTATTGAAAGCATGTCTGACAGTGAACTCATCGATTTTGCATCACTTTATCGAAGGGGCGTGCATATGGCCACTCCTGTCTTTGATGGGGCAAGTGAGGACGAAATCAAAGACCTTATCAAAATGGCAGGGTTTGATTCATCCGGACAGGCCGTGCTTTATGACGGCAGGACCGGATTGCCCTTTGCCAAGCCTGTAACCGTTGGTGCAATGTACATGCTGAAACTCCATCACCTGGTAGATGATAAACTTCATGCCCGCTCCATCGGACCCTATTCACTGGTGACACAACAGCCCCTCGGCGGAAAAGCGCAGTTTGGCGGACAGCGGTTGGGGGAAATGCAAGTCTGTGCCATGGAAGCCTATGGCGCCGCCCATGCATTGCAGGAATTTTTAACGGTTAAATCCGATGACATGACCGGAAGAACCCGTATGTATGAAAAAATTGTAAAAGGCCAGAATGTTCTTGAACCGGGAATGCCTGAATCTTTCAGGGTTCTTATTAAAGAACTCAACAGTCTGGGTTTGGATATGAATCTTATAGAAGGTAGCAGATAAGGAGAAGACATTGGATAATATATACGATTTCTTCGCAAAACCAAAAGATCCTAAGATTTATCAGGCTGTTCAGATCAGCCTGGCATCTTCAGACCAGATCAGAGAGTGGTCTCATGGTGAAATCAAAAAGCCGGAAACAATCAACTACCGGACATTTAAACCGGAGAGAGACGGCTTGTTCTGCGCAAAAGTATTCGGACCCACCAAGGATTATGAATGCAATTGCGGAAAATACAAACGCATGAAGCACCGGGGTGTTGTCTGTGAAAAATGCGGGGTGGAAGTCATCCAGTCAAAGGTGCGCCGGGAAAGGATGGCGCATATTGAACTAGCATCTCCCGTATCTCATATCTGGTTTTTAAAAAGCCTTCCCAGCAAGATCGGAAACGTTCTTGATTTAACCCTCAAAAGCCTTGAAAAAGTGCTTTATTTTGATTCGTATATTATCATTGATCCAAAAGAAACAAGCCTTAAAAAGCTTCAGCTTCTTTCAGATGACCAGTATTACGAAGCCCAGGAAACATTCGGAGAGGAAGGATTTGTAGCCGGAATCGGTGCGGAAGCGATTTTAAGATTGTTGAATGAGATTAATCTTCAACAGGTGCATGATGAATTAAAAGCAGAAATTCAATCCACAAAATCCGTTGCCAAGCAGCAGAAGATGGCCAAGCGCCTTAAGGTTATTGATGCGTTTTTAACGTCCGGTATTGAGCCTGCACGAATGATATTAACGGCATGCCCTATTCTTCCTCCGGATCTGCGGCCCCTGGTGCCACTTGAAGGCGGACGGTTTGCAACCTCTGATCTGAATGATCTGTACCGAAGGGTATTAAACAGAAACAACCGGCTCAAAAGACTGGTTGATCTGAATGCCCCGGATATTATTGTCAGAAATGAAAAACGAATGCTCCAGGAAGCGGTTGATGTCCTGTTTGATAATGGCCGTCATGGCCGGGTGGTTACCGGTACCAACAAACGGCCGCTCAAATCTTTGAGTGATACTCTGAAAGGAAAGCAAGGCCGGTTCCGTCAGAACCTCTTGGGAAAACGAGTGGATTATTCCGGTCGTACGGTTATTACGGTAGGTTCTGAGTTGAGGCTGCATCAATGTGGTATCCCTAAAAAAATGGCCTTGGAACTGTTTAAGCCGTTTATTTATAATTATCTGGAACAAAAAGGACTGGTTTCAACTGTTAAGAGTGCCAAAAAAATGGTCGAGCGGGAAGAAACCGAGGTCTGGGATGCCCTTGAATCCGTTGTAAAAGAATATCCGGTTATGCTCAACAGGGCGCCTACCCTTCATCGATTGGGATTTCAGGCCTTTGAGCCGGTACTGATTGAAGGAAAAGCCATTCAGCTTCATCCTCTGGTATGTCCTGCATTTAATGCGGATTTTGACGGGGACCAGATGGCGGTTCATGTCCCGCTTTCCCTTGAGTCCCAGTTGGAAGCTAGGATCATGATGCTGTCCACCAACAATATTCTTTCCCCGGCCAATGGACAGCCGATTATTGTGCCCACCCAGGACATTGTTCTGGGTATTTATTATATGACCCGGGGGGTACGGAACCAAAAAGGTGAGGGAGTCCATTTTTCAAGTATTGATGAAGTCAGGTCTGCCTTTGATAGCGGAGAGCTTTCGCTTCATGCAAAGATAAAAGTTCGGATCGGCAGCGAAATGCACGACACTACAACCGGCAGGATCCTTTTGTGGGAAACAATTCCCGGTGACACCCTGTTATCCTTAAGCAGGATCAGGACCCGTTCCCTGGAGGACTGTGAAGCGGCGCTGGAGGAATTAAGGGCGGGTAAGGAATTTGATAAGGTATTAAAAAAATATTCTGATGAAGAGGCTAAAAAAACCAGGGGAAAAACAGATTTTTTGACCCGCAAAGAATTTAAAAATCTGTTCCAGGTTTCTGAAATCATTGTTGAACAACTTTTCGGATTAAAAGAGGAACAATTTACCGATATCCGGAAAATCGGTGAATATTATACCATATTCAGGGTGGATGAACGAAAAACGACTCTTCCTTTTAATCTGGTCAACAAACTGATGGATAAGTCTTCCATTGTAAAACTGATAGACTATGCATATCGGAATATCGGGCTTAAAGAAACCGTCATTCTTTCCGACAGGCTGAAAGATATCGGGTATAAATACTCGACTCTCGGCGGACTTTCCATTTGTATCGATGACATGATCATCCCGGATCAGAAATGGGATATCATCGCTAAGGCAGAGAAGAATATTGAAGATATTAAAAATCAGTATTCCGAAGGTTTGATTACCCAGGGTGAGAAATATAATAAGGTTGTTGATATCTGGGCCCAGAGTACGGATGATATTGCAAATGCCATGATGGAAGTCATGAAAAACCCGACAGGCGCCAAGGATGAGGATTCAGCAGAAAATCTGAATGCCGTCTATATTATGGCTGACTCAGGTGCCCGCGGCAGCAAGGATCAGATGCGTCAGCTGGCCGGTATGCGCGGACTCATGGCCAAACCTTCAGGCGAAATTATTGAAAACCCGATCACGGCCTGCTTCAGGGAAGGTCTTTCCGTTCTCCAGTATTTTATCTCAACCCATGGTGCCCGAAAGGGTTTGGCAGATACTGCTTTGAAAACCGCCAACTCCGGGTATCTGACGCGGCGTCTTGCCGATGTGGGTCAGGATTGCACCATTGTAGAAGTCGATTGCGGAACCATTAACGGGATAGAGGTAGAAGCCTTGTATGAAGGGGGCGAAGTTATTCAAACCCTAGGAGAAAGGATACTTGGCAGGGTCACACAGGAAGATATCCGTGATCCTTATTCTGATGAATTTATTGTCGGGGTGGATACGGAGCTGGCTGAAGCCCATGTCAAAAAAATTGAAGAGGCAGGGGTTCAGAAAGTAAAAATCCGTTCCGTTCTGACCTGCAACTCCAAGCATGGCGTTTGTTCCAGGTGTTATGGCCGGGATCTTGCCCATGGAGAGACCGTGGAAATCGGCCAGGCCATCGGCATTGTGGCTGCTCAGTCCATTGGTGAGCCCGGAACCCAGTTGACCATGAGAACCTTCCATATCGGCGGAACAGCCTCCAGAAAGGTTGAAGTTGCCGAAATCAAGGCAAGGGTCGGCGGAATATTAAAATTTAATGAGGATATTCAGACCGTTGTTTCAGCTCAGAATGAAATTATTGTCATGAATCGTAAGGGCGGCGGTATCACTATTGTCGGAGAAGAAGGGCGGGAAAGAGCAAAAGAAACAGTCATTTACGGCGCAACCCTGCATATTAAAAACGGACAAAAAGTGGAGCCCGGAGATGTTATTGCCACCTGGGATCCTTTTACAACACCTATCATTACAGAAGTATCCGGTAGGATCCGGTTTGCGGATATTGAGGTCGGCAACACGGTTCAGGAACAGATAGACCCGGTAACCGGAAAAGTCTCCAGAACCATTATTGAAGGCCGGGACAGTGAAATAAGGCCGAGGATTACCATTAAGGATAAAGAAGGAAAAGGCGTCAAACTGCCGAATTCAAAAATGGCGGCCAGGTATTATCTGCCTGTGAATGCTATTTTAAAAATCGAAGATGATGATCAGGTCATGGCCGGAGATGTGATTGCCAAACTGCCGAGAGCAACGACCAAGACCAAGGACATCACCGGCGGTCTTCCCAGGGTTGCCGAACTGTTTGAGGTCAGAAAACCGAAAGATCCGGGGGTGCTGACTGAAATTGACGGATATGTTGTCGTGTCCAAGGGCACAAAAGGAAGGCAGAAGGTTACCATCACGCCGACCGATGTTGGAGAGAGCAAAGAGTATTCCATCCCTAAAGGCCAGCATGTAACCGTATATGATGGTGATTATGTAAAGGCCGGTGACCCGCTGATCGCCGGCAGTGCAAACCCCCAGGATATTATGAATATCAAGGGTGAAGTTGCTCTTGCCAAATACCTCGTAGATGAGGTTCAGGAAGTTTACCGTCTCCAGGGTGTAAGAATCAATGACAAGCATATTGAAGTTGTTATCCGGCAGATGATGCGGCGGGTAAAAGTTGTTTCCACAGGAGACACAAATTTTATACCGGATGAACAGATTGACCGGGTCCAGTTTGAAGAAGCCAACAGGGCTGTTGCAATGAAGGGTGGTGAGCCTGCAAAAGGTGAGCCTTTAATCCTTGGGATCACAAAAGCATCTTTATCAACGGACAGTTTCCTTTCTGCCGCATCCTTCCAGGAAACAACCAAGGTATTGACCCTTGCGGCCATTGAAGGCAAGCACGATGATTTAAAAGGGCTTAAGGAAAATGTGATCATGGGCAGGATGATTCCTGCCGGAACCGGTTTTCCGGGATATGACAAGGTTGAAGTTGGGATAGGGGAAATTGTGCAGGTATAATTTAATAAAAAACTTGACTTTTTTAGGATGTGAACGTAGAATCTAACATTTTGTCGTGTATGACAATAGTTAAATCGTGATAAGGAGCGTTGGAAAAGTTATGCCGACCATTAATCAGTTGGTTCGAAAAGGTAGAAAAAAAGCGGAAAAAAAGATCAGTACGCCTGGTTTAAAAGGTGGTCCGCAGAAACGTGGTGTTTGCACCAGAGTGTATACATCAACACCAAAGAAACCGAACTCGGCTTTGAGAAAAGTTGCCAGGGTTCGATTAACTACAGGAATGGAAGTTGCTGCTTATATACCGGGTATGGGGCATAATCTTCAGGAGCACTCTGTGGTCCTTGTAAGAGGCGGCAGGGTTAAGGACCTTCCGGGTGTCCGCTATCACATTGTCAGAGGAGCCCTTGATACATTAGGTGTTGATGATAGAAGACAGGGCCGATCAAAATACGGTGCAAAACGGCCTAAATAAATTTAAATTATTTTAGTAATGGTGGACATGAATGATGGTGGTAAAAGAAATCAATCTTGATAATACGACAAAGAATGCAACCCAGGAAGAAAAGCTTGCTGCAAAATTTGTTAACTGCGTCATGAAAAACGGGAAAAAAAATGCAGCACGTAAGGTTGTAAAAGAAGCCTTATTGATCGCAGAAGAAAAAATCGGCGAGCCTGCTCTTATTGTATTAAAAAAAGCATTTGATAATATCAAGCCCACGGTTGAAGTAAAATCCAGACGAATCGGCGGTTCGACATATCAGGTGCCGACCGATATTAAAACAGGCAGACAAATGGCGCTCGCTTTCCGTTGGTTGATTGATTTCAGTCGTAAGCGTTCTGAAAAAGGGTTTGCAAAAAAGCTTGCCTCAGAAGTGCTTGATGCTTACAACCAGCGCGGCGGAGCAATGAAAAAGAAGGAAGATACACACAAAATGGCAGAGGCCAACAAAGCTTTTGCCCATTTCAGGTGGTAATTATATTTTGAATATCCTGAAAACATTCCACAGGAGGAATTAAGAAGATGGCTAAGGAGAAATTTGCGCGGACAAAGCCGCATGT
>CAZWMY010000057.1:0-23533 GCA_964635025.1 uncultured Desulfobacula sp.
AGAAAATTTCTTGGCTATGGTTCAGCTTGGATGCATAATCATTTTACTGAGATTATTTTGAGATGGCTTGTAGTCAAATCTGATATATCCATTTTGCTTGACATAAAAAAGAATTCCATTATGTTAGGATTCATATTTTTTGTAATGCTTTATTTTATTTTAACGGCCCGGTGACATATTTGTTTTATAAGGGTCAAACAAAGGAAGACCAAAGTGGTAACAAAACTAGTTTCTACTGATGCTGAGCGAAAAATGCTCTCGGATGCAGGCTATGCTGGTCCTGCAATTAATTATTATCTTGAAAAAAAATATATGGGGCATATTGAAAATGCTGACCAGGTATCTGAAAATGTAGGCTCCTGCGGAGATACCATGAAGATATATCTTAAAATTGATAACCAAAAAATTATCAATGATGCCCGGTATGAAATTGTGGGGTGCGCAGGGGCAATTTCCGCTGCAATGGCGGCTGTGGAGCTTATCAAGGGGAAAACCATTGATGAAGCGCTTAAAATAAATGATGGTGATGTTTTTAAAATGCTTGAAAATATCCCTGAAAAAAAGCATCATTGTATCCAGCTTGCTGTTAAAACCATGCATAAAGGAATTTTAGAGTTTAAAGAGAGCAAGGCTTTCTCATAAAAATTAGCCTTTTTGCATAGGCGCGGGCGTTCATAGAATTTTCATGAAAAAAGGAGATATTCATTCCCGGTTTTCTGAAAAAAATATGGTTCTATTCCGCCTGCATCTTATTTGCAGGGTCTTTTGGTTGCAGCACATCAAATGATTTCCATATTAAAAATTTAGCCAAGACCGATATTGATGAAGTCTCGGAAATTCATATGCAGCAGGTTGGTTTTCTCTTAAAAGAACTGACACAAAAACTGTATAAAAAAAACCCGGCTGAATTAAAAAAAAATATTCATCAGACCATTGAATCCCGGACAAATCAGATTTTTAAATGCCCGCCGGATAAAAACCTTTCCGAAGTTGACAATAAACAGGGAGCAGAAGCCGTTCTGCTCGGTTTTGAACCGGACTATAAAGGAGACCGGGTCTTTGCAATGATGTATGGGTTATATACCATGATTCACCAATCCTATAATTCCAAATGCGAACTTTTCATACCCGATTTCTTAAATGAACAATCCCTCTACAATAGTGCACGGAATATTGAAATCTTTGTCTGGCGGCTGAATACAAGACTCAAAGAAGGCGGTCAGCCGTTGATTTTGACGAACAGCCTTGAGGGTGAGGTAAAAAACCTGAGCTATGAGCGCATTTTCGGGAAACTCATCAGTCTTCAGGACACCATGGCCTTGATTGTGTCCAGGAAAACCGGAAGAATAATCAAAGAGGTGGTCTTGTTCACCGGCATGGCCTTTTTACCCATCGGATTATAGCCTTTTACCGGGGCAGCTTATTTTCAAACCGTTTCAATTGGCTTTCATAATAGTCTTTTTTTTCTTCTTTTTCTTCCGCCAGATTCAATGCTTGAGATGCAGCTGCTATTGCACCCTTGATGTCGTCATTTGCAAAAAGCGCTTCAGCATATGTATCCAGCACAAAGGCTTCTCGTTGAATCCCCACAGCTCTTTTTGCGTATTCCAAAGCTTTTTTTCTGTTTCTGAAATTTTCATTAGGACAGGTTGAAAAAAGCCAGGACAGGTTATTGAGCGCATGAATGTTCACAGGATCAATCCGCAGGACATTTTCATAGGAATCAATGGCCCGTGAATAGTTTTTCTGACCATAATAATAATCTCCGACAAGCGTATAAAGGTCTGAATTGGAAGGCTCGACCTCCATATGCCGGATAAGAATTTTTTCCGCAATGAAATTGTCAAATTTTTCTTTTGCCCACCCGGAGCTGATGGAATATCCTCCGCCAAACAGCAATAGGATTCCGATCAGATAGGCGGCCATCATTTTTTTTACCTTTGAATGATGGGACCGTATTAAAGACGGTTCTTTTTCACATCTTTCCAGATATCCGACCCTCTCACCAATGCTGAAATGATGCCAATTAGGTTTATCCATGGACTGGCGTGAATAAGACGCGATTTTGTAGAATGTTGAAATAAGAGAAGATGCATCTTTTGTAAACTGATAAACATGAAGATCAGCTTCACGTTCGAAATTTCGCATGAAGAACCCGAATATAAACCTAAAATACAGAATAAATGCCCCGATCATGGTCATGCTGATGAGCATCGGATGTGCCGTGGCCCTATCAACCCCGATCCATGCAAACAGTTTATACACCGGCTCAATAAGGTACAAAAGCAGCATCACAGGCTCGAAAAAGACATAATTGCATGCCATAAAACCGGTGAATAAGAATAGATAAGAGACCATATGATATTTCTGGACATGACCGATTTCATGCAACATCACGGCATCCAGTTCTTCATCGGTCAAGGCATTGATCAATGAAGGAGTTACCAACAGATATCGAAATCTGCCGACAAAACCCATGACGCCGGCCGTCATCATGGTTCCGCCAAAGAGCTCCCATTTTAGAATATCGGAATAGGCAAGTCCTGCCTTTTTACATACAGTTTCGATTCTTGACCGTTTATATCCCGGCTCCAATGGTTTGCAATTCCAGATCCTCCGGATTAATATCGGCCCGAAAACTGCAATGACAAATAAAAACAGAACAATATATCCGATTTCCCCCAGCGGTGATTTTAAAAACTCATGAAAGGCCTGCCAGGGAAGAAGATCTAAAAAATCAGCAGCCACCGACAAGCAGAACCAAGGCAAAAGGGCTGGAAGGGAAAAGGAAATATTGGAGAGGATATAGTCTTTTTTGGATACATTGCCGGCAAAATATCTGCTTTGCACAGCATAGGCCGCATTCCAGACCAAAATAAGATAAAAAAGATACAGCCCGATAAAAAGCACAGCTTTAACCGTCGGCAATATTTCAAAGAAACGGATCCCTGAAAAAATAAGCGGAAGCTTGAACCCGTAAATATTGACAGCGAACAAGATCAATGCGGATACGGATAGGCGGGATATTCTTTTTTGAATCAGATGATCAAAATTCTCATAGGGCCTTTCAGCGGCAAGCCATTCAAGCCGTTTAAAAATAAGTCGGCATATCCCGGCAAACCCGACAGTCAGTAAAAGAGCATTAAGAACCGCGGTATAATCAAAACCATCTGTATGTTTAATCAGGTCTGAGGTTGTATATATGACAAGTGCAACAAGAAAATACAGCAAATTGGAAAACATCTATATCATCCCCCCGGCTGCAAAGGAATTCAAAACAATCCAGGTTTTTACATCGAATTTGATCGTGTCGTCATTCAGCAATGAACAGGCCTCTTCCCGTGACACCATCACAACTTCAATATCTTCCGACGCTTCATTGAAGCGGTTCGAAGGGTCGCCTTCGCATTCAACATGCAAAAGACAGATGGATTCATCGGTCATGCCTGAAGACGAAAAAACGGCAGGGCTTTTTTTTATCACCCGTGTAAGAGTAAGCCCGGTTTCTTCATAAAGCTCTCTTTTTCCTGCTTCTTCAACAGACTCTCCTTTATCCAGAAGTCCTGCCGGAAAACCATACTGGTAGCCGCCAAGAACGACTCTGAATTCTTTTATCAGAACGAGTTTTGCTGTGTGTGTATGATAGGGCATGATGACAACGGCATCAGGATGTTGATGCCCTGGCTCAATCGGATTTGATTGAATTGATCGAGACGCGAAAACCCATTGTTTATCACAGTTTTCCCGGTCTTTATACTGGATTTCAAACAGATTGAGATGCTTTTGGTCTGTTATTTTTTCTACATTCTTGATCTTCATTTCAGCTCCTTGACAGACAATAATCACGCAAGGGCAAAATACTATCCAAATTCTATTAATTTTACAATGAAAGAAACTTAAAGGATTTGCAGCTACACAGGGCTGATATACATGAGATGGTGGAAAACCAGCCAGAAATGACAGGCACTTCCCAAAAGAACAAACACATGCCAGATTTCATGAAACCCTAGAATACCCGGGAAAGGATTGGGTTTTTTTAAAGCATAAATAATGGCGCCAACACTGTAAAAAAAACCGCCCGCACCCAGCCAGAAAAGAGTTGCAGGCGTTACGGTTTTGATCAGCGGATAGATGGCGATTACACACAGCCATCCCATAAAAAGATAAATCAGAGTGGAAATCCATCTGGGAACATTCATGGAAAATATTTTCAAACAAATCCCGATAACCGCTATTCCCCAGACCGTACCAAAAATGCTCCATCCCCATGCCCCGCGGAGCGGAACAAGACAAATGGGTGTATATGAACCGGCAATCAGAAGAAAAATTGTGATATGGTCAATTCTGCGGAAAACGAGAATGGCTTTGTCTGATAATTTCAGCCCGTGGTAAAGAAAACTTGATGTGTACATCAATACTAGTGTGGTTCCGAAAACAGCAAAAGAAACCACATGCCAGGCATCCGCATGGATGCCTGCAAATACAACCAGAAGGGTCAGGCCCACAATGGAGGCTATCGCACCGGCCATATGAGAGATGGCATTGACCGGTTCCCTGAATATTTTTGCATATGAAATCATGTCCTTTTTTATAGAGCATGTTTGATTTAATGAACATGCCCATGTCCCAATATTACATTTCTTTTACCTGAACACCAATCATAAAATAATGCTTATTCCGATAATCTTCTTGAAAAAAAATGAAGTTGTGTTTATAGATGCAAAGTGATCAATAAACGCAAGTGCACAGATGGACCCTGAAAAGATCCATCCCAAACCAATTAATTTTAACTGATGGAGGGGAGTGTTATGAAATTATTAAAAGTATTGGCTGTTTGTATTACCGTTCTGGCTCTCGGCTCATTTGCCTCGGCAGGAACGCTTCAGGATGTAAAAGCCAAAGGATTCATTCAGATAGGCGTTAATGGTGATCTCTTTGGTTTTGGAAAACCCGATGATAAAGGTGTCTGGAGGGGTCTTGATGTTGATTGTGCCAGAGCTCTTTCCGCTGCTATTTTTGGAGATCCTGAAAAATTAAAATTCACAACACTTACTGCGAAAACAAGGTTTACAGCATTGCAGTCAGGTGAAATTGATGCTCTTTTCAGAAATGCAACTCAGACCTTGGGCCGGGATACAGAATTGGGTCTTGATTTTGCCATGGTCAATTACTACGACGGTCAGGGGTTTCTTGTTCCTAAAAAACTAAAAGTAAAAAGTGCCAAAGAACTGAATGGTGCAACCGTTTGCGTTCTTCCCGGAACAACAACTGAATTAAATGTTGCTGATTATTTCCGTTCAAACAAAATGACAATGAAACCGGTTGTCATTGAAAACAACTCCGAGCTCAACCAGGCCTTTTTTGCCGGCAGATGCGACTGTTTAACCTCAGATGCATCTCAGCTGGCAGGCATACGCGCAGTAGCCACCAACCCTGGTGACTACATGATTCTTCCTGAAATCATTTCCAAGGAACCCTTGGCTCCTGCCGTCAGACACGGAGACAACCAGTGGAAAGATATTGTGACATATACCATATATGCTTTGATAGAAGCTGAAGAACTCGGGATTACCTCTAAAAATGTTGATGAAATGCTTAAAAGTGTAAACCCGTCAATTCAAAGATTTTTAGGGGTTACCGCAGGAAACGGAAAAGCCCTGGGTCTTGATGAAAAATGGGCTTACAATATTGTCAAAATGGTAGGTAACTACGGCGAGATTTTTGAGAGAAACGTGGGTGTTGGTACCCAACTTGGAATTGAAAGAGGACTTAATGCACTTTGGAAAAACGGCGGATTAATGTATTCTCCTCCATTCAAATAAAATAAACCCATGGGTTATGGTGCGGAAAAATCCGCGCCATAACCTCACCTTTTAACTATAAATAAAAAAAGCATCATGACCACGGCCGTTCATCACAAAAAATCCAATTCTATATCATTCTGGTATGATCCTGATAAACGATCCATCGTATACCAAATCGGAGCTGCCTGTTTGTTTATTTTTATTGCCTGGTATCTGATTTCCAACACCATGACCAATCTGGAAAGAAAATCCATAGCCACTGGTTTTGACTTCTTGAACAAGGAAGCCGGTTTTGAAATCGGAGAGTCTCCAATGGCATATTCTGCAGCAGACAGATATGCCAAAGCCCTTATTGTAGGCGTTTTAAATACTCTTCTGGTATCATTTATCGGCATCATCCTGACCGTCATTCTCGGTACGCTTGTTGGCATTGCAAGATTATCAAAAAACTGGCTGGTTAAAAAATGCGCTGCGATTTATATTGAATTGTTTCAGGATATACCGATTTTATTGCAGCTTTTTTTCTGGTATGCTTTTTTCTATGAAATCCTGCCTTCTCCGAGGGAGGCCATCAGCCCATTCAAGGGTTTATTCTTGTGTAACAGAGGGCTGATTTTTGGAATCCCAGAATTCCATCCTGTTCATGTCTATATGACAATTGCCCTCCTCATTGCTGTGATTATGATCGTCTTTATAAAAAAATGGGCAACCAAAAGACAGAATGCAACAGGCCAAATATTCCCTGTTTTTTATACATCCATCGCTTTGATTGTCGGCCTTCCATTGGCATGCTGGCTGATCGGCGGTGCCCCCACAGAGATGAACGTCCCGGAATTACAGGGATTCAATTATAAAGGCGGATTTGGAATCAGCCCTGAGTTTACGGCACTTCTTTTAGGTCTTGTCCTATATACGGCCGCCTTTGTTGCAGAGGTTGTCAGAGCAGGGATCCAATCCGTTTCCAAAGGTCAGACCGAAGCGGCAATGGCTATTGGCTTAAAGCCTGGACAACGGCTGAATCTCATTATCCTGCCCCAGGCCTTAAGGGTTATCATTCCTCCTTTAACAAGCCAGATGCTCAATTTAACAAAGAACAGCTCCCTTGCCGTTGCCATTGGATATCCTGATTTTGTTTCCGTTGCCGGAACCGTTATCAATCAGACCGGCCAGGCAATTGAAGGAGTTCTTTTAATAATGATGGTATATCTGATTTTCAGTTTATCCACCTCTGCTTTTATGAACTGGTATAATAAAAAGATGGCCATCGTAGAAAGGTAATGATGTTAAAATAAATAGTTATGGAATCACATGTAAAAAAAATACCTGTAACAACCGTCAAACCGCCCATCGCAAGCGTTGGAATTCTAGGATGGATGAAAAAGAATCTATTCAGCACTCCTTTTAATACCATTCTGACGATCTTAATTCTGAGTCTCTTCTGGTTTTCCATTCTTCCTTTTTTAAAATGGGCCTTCATTGACAGCCTGTGGCTCCCCACCTCAAACTGCAAGGAATCAACCGGTGCCTGCTGGTCAATCATTTCATATAATTATAAAATAATTCTGTTTGGATTTTATCCCCAGGATATTTTGTGGCGCCCCTTCACAGCCATTTGTATATTGATAATAATGCTTTTTATCAGCAGAAACAGAAAATACTGGAATGTCGTTCTTGTATATGCCTGGATAATTTCATTGTTAATTATGGGGATATTGCTGAAAGGAGGATTATTCGGGCTTGTAAATGTCGACATTGAAAAATGGGGCGGCATTATCCTTACCTTGCTCCTGTCTGTTTTCGGTCTCACAGCAGCATATCCATTGGGTGTCATTCTGGCTCTTGGCAGACAGTCAAAAATGCCCATGATCAAAACCTTTTGCATATTTTATATTGAACTTATACGAGGTGTTCCGCTGATCAGTTTACTTTTCATGTCTTCCGTGGTTTTTCCCTTGTTTTTGCCTGAGGGGGTCTTCATCAATGCCGTGTTAAGAGCCCAGGTGGCCATCATCATGTTCACGGCAGCCTATATTGCAGAAGTCGTCAGAGGCGGACTACAGGGAATGAACAAAGGCCAGTATGAAGCAGCTGATTCCCTGGGATTAAATTATTCCCAAACCATGAGGCTTATTATCCTGCCCCAGGCATTAAAAATTGTGATTCCGCCTTCTGTCAGTATTTTAATTTCAGCCTTTAAAGACACATCCCTTGTGGTGATTATCGGGTTATATGATTTATTAAAAACAACGAAATCTGTCTTGTCGGAACCCAAATGGAATGGGTTTTCAACCGAAGCTTATATTTTTCTTGCCCTTATTTATTTTATTTGCTGCTTTTTTATGTCGACTTACAGCCGGAAACTGGAAAAAGAACTTAATACAGGTTTGGAATAATCATTATATAACACTTTTCATTAATAAAGCGACTAGTTATGAACAAAGAAAATGCCCTTGATGTTTCAAATCAGGATATCATTATCAGAATTATCGATATGCACAAATGGTATGGTGATTTCCATGTGTTAAAAAACATTAACCTTTCCGTCAAAAAAAAGGAAAGAATTGTTGTATGCGGCCCTTCCGGGTCTGGAAAATCCACCCTTATCCGATGCATCAACCGGCTTGAGGAGCATCAGAAAGGACAGATCATTGTTGATGGCATTGAACTGACCAAAGACCTGAAAAATATCGAAAAAGTAAGGTCAGAAGTCGGAATGGTGTTTCAGCATTTCAATCTTTTCCCCCATCTTACCATCCTTGAAAATTTAACATTAGGGCCGATATGGGTAAGAAAAACGCCCAGGAAAGAAGCTGAAGAAATCGCCATGTATTATCTGAAAAAAGTTCAGATTTCCGAGCAGGCCAAAAAATTCCCCGGCCAATTATCCGGTGGTCAGCAGCAAAGAGTTGCCATTGCCAGAAGTCTTTGCATGAAACCCAATATCATGCTGTTTGATGAGGCCACATCCGCCCTTGATCCTGAAATGGTAAAAGAGGTCCTGGATGTCATGATCAGTCTTGCCCAGGAGGGAATGACCATGATTGTGGTCACCCATGAAATGGGGTTTGCAAAAAGTGTTGCTCATCGGGTTCTTTTTATGGATGAAGGAGAAATCATTGAAGAAAACAATCCTGAAGATTTTTTCAACCATCCGCAAAACGACAGGACTAAAACCTTTTTAAGCCAGATTCTGTATTGATGGATTCCAGCGACAAATGATCTATAGCATTATTTTCATTTTGCTTCATTTTTTATAAATCTGACATTTACCATGGGATTTTCATTAACTGTCAAAGAAAAAACATCAGGCCTTGAATAATGACCGTCCGTATCCAAGACCATACAGGATTCATGGATCAGATTTAAATCAAGCGTCGAGTAAATAATTGCCCGGGTCAAAAACTCGGGTTTTGAAAGATATCCTGCATCCGGACTAATAACGCAACTGCCGCCCGTCATCAGATAGTCTTCATCTTGTTTTGCTATGCTGTCCAGCATCTCACGCGCGGCAGGCTCATGAATACCAAGGGAATCAAACCCATCCATGACATCTTTTTTTGATAAGGTATTTCCGCAGGCAGCCACAAAACATCGTCCTTCAAATGCATAATGCCGGGAAGCTATCTGATGCAGTTCCGTCACCGAAGGCCATTGGGCAATATGAATCTTTTCTTTTTTTGCATGCATGGCTGCTCTGGCAAGGGGCATCCAGTGTTCCCAACAGATCAGCCCGCCCATGATCCCGAAATCGGTATGAATTGAACTCAAAGTACTGCCGTCTCCGCTTCCCCATATCAATTTCTCATTAAAAGTCGGCATTAATTTTCGGTGAACTTGGTATTTTCCATCCTTTCCTGAAAAAAAAATCATTGTGTTATAAAGAGTATTCCCTTTTATTTCATGGCACCCCATTACAAGTGTTATTTTCTTTTTTTTGGCTATGGCATGAAGACAATGAAACTCTTTTGAAGCAATCTCCAGTGCATTTTGAAACAGAATTCGATATAAAACCTTTGCACCCGGATGATTCCATATGGCTGAATCACCGGCATTATCCAGCCAGACAGGATACCCCGGCAGCCAGGTTTCAGGAAAAATAACCACCTGTGCCCCATTGTTAACCGCCTCATCAACCCATTGCTCTACTTTAGCAAGGCTTTCATATAAATTTAAAAAAACCGGTGGATGCTGGATTAAAGCGATTTTAATTTGATTGTCAATAATCATTTTGCGTCCTGTAATAAAACAATACTTCCCATTTGAACTCTATTTCAGAATCATTAGCAATATTGCCGCACAAGATCAATACGGATATTATTGCCTCCTTTAAAAAAAAAGAGGATGATTTTGACACCTGCAAAAAAAATCATTTGAATCTACAAATCGATTCTTTAAAAAGAATACTCTATTTTTTCATATAGTTAAATTAAATGAAGATATGAAATTATTTTTTTTATTGTAAGGAATATTTATTGCATTATAACCGAAAATAAATATAGAACAGATCTGGGGAAATCAAGTTCTTATAGAATATGAAAGATAGAATCATGAAGGAAACAATATGATCAAGGTAGGCATTGCAGGCGTGACAGGGTATACCGGCATTGAACTGGTTAAACTGATCTCCAATCATCCAAAAGCAAAATTATGTACCGTAAGTTCAAACAGCTATAATGGGAAGGCATTAACAGAGGTTTTCCCTTCCATGAGAGGATTTGAAACACTGATTTGTGAAGACCTCTCTGCTCAATCCCTTTCCCGGAAAGTGGATGTTATGTTTCTGGCATTGCCTCACAAGGTTTCCATGAAGCATGTGCCGGAGCTGCTGGATCACAAGATAAAGGTGATTGACTTATCCGCCGACTTCCGGTTTTCAGATGCATCAACCTATGAATCCGCTTATCAGGAACATACGGCAACGCATTTATTAAAGGAGAGTGTATACGGTCTCAGTGAAATATACAGAGAAAAAATCAAAACCGCCAGGCTTATCGGAAATCCGGGATGCTACCCGACAAGCATTCTCCTGCCTCTGATTCCCCTTTTAAAAGAAAACCTGATTCAGCCTGACGGTATTATTTCAGATTCAAAATCCGGCGTCAGCGGAGCGGGCCGTTCCTTATCGCTATCTTCTCATTTCTGTGAGGCAAATGAATCCTTTACACCTTATAAAATTGGAAACCACCGGCACACTCCTGAAATCAATGAGATCTTAAGCATCCAATCAGGGCAAAAGATCTCTATTATATTTGTTCCGCACCTGCTACCATTAACCAGGGGCATGTTGTCAACCATTTATGTTAACGCAAAAAAAGGTACGACTGAAACCAAAATCCGAAACGTTTATGCTTCCTATTACAAAAATGAACCCTTTATAAGAATTCTTGAAAAAAATTCATTCCCGGCAATTTCCTATGTCAAAGGGACAAATTCGTGTGATATAGGAATCCATTTTTGTGAAGAAACAAGGAAAATTATTCTTGTTTCAGCCATTGACAATCTCTTAAAAGGAGCAGCCGGTCAGGCCGTTCAAAATATGAACATCATGTTCGGGCTTAAAGATAATATCGGTCTTGACTCGGTTGAGGTACCGTTTTGAGAAACATTGTGCTTGACAGATAGGTAATATCTGAATAAAAAAAGGGGACTATGAGAAAAAGAATCAAAATATGGTATCACTCAGATGCCTCTTCTAATATCAGAGAATTGTCGATTCATAGGCCCTTGTGGATTTTCTTTCTCATATTTGCCGGTTTTTCAGTTATCGGCGTTTCATTTATGGGATATGATTATATCAAACTCAAACGCTTTACCCTGAACAATGGCAATGGTACCCATACAGTCCGTTCTCTGAATGATGAAATCACAAATCAAAGAAAACAGATTCAAAAATTTGCCGGAGAAATCGAAGTACTAAAAAAACAGATAACCAGCCTGTCAAATTTTGAGGATAAGGTCAGGCTTATTGCCGACATAAAACAAACCAGCGATTCGAGCGGTCTGATCGGTATCGGCAGCATCCCGTCGGATGCCCTTGACCCTGATCTTCCTTTGACGCAAAAACATAACAGCCTGATCCGTGAAATGCATCAGCAGGTCACCCAGACCAAGGTCGCAGCAGAAAAACATGCCCTTGATTTTGAACAATTGATAAAACAGCTTGAACAAAAAAGAAATCTTTTGGCATCCACACCTTCCATCAGACCGGTGAACGGCTGGGTTACTTCAGGTTTTGGAAACAGGATATCTCCTTTCACAGGGCAAACCGAATTCCATGCAGGGCTGGATATTTCCAATGCTCCCGGAACAAAAATCATTGCCCCGGCCAACGGCAGGGTCTCTTTTGCTGCTGAAAAGCTTTATATCGGCAATCTTTTGGCCATTGATCACGATCATGGCCGGGTAACCCAATATGGCCATTTAAAAGAAATCCTCGTGAACCCGGGCCAGGAAGTAAAAAGAGGGGATGTGATCGGGCTTGTCGGCAATACCGGAAGAAGCACAGGACCCCACCTGCACTATGAAGTTTTAATCAATGGAACCCCTGTTAATCCATTAAAATATATCCTTAATTAGCCTTACAAATCTCCGTATTTCTTTCCAGGTCAATTTATTAATTTTAATTTTTTTATTTTGATTTATAAGATTAATGCTTATATGTTTTAGTGAAATTATTAACCGTTTTTAAAACCAATAGGTAAACTATCGAATGGTACTGAATTATCTTACTAAAATCTTCGGATCCAATAATGACCGCATCTTAAAAAAAATCCAGCCTTTTGTTAATGAAATAAATCAATTTGAATCACAGGTGAAGCTTTTATCCGATGAACAAATGAAACAAAAAACTTCGGAATTCAAAGACCGACTGAGTAATGGCGAGCCTCTTGATAATTTATTGCCTTTTGCTTTTGCCCTTGTCAGGGAAGCCTCCGTAAGGACCCTTGGCCTGCGTCATTTTGATGTTCAGCTGATCGGCGGGATTGCCCTTCATAACGGCATGATCTCGGAAATGAAAACAGGTGAAGGTAAAACCCTGATGTCCACGCTTCCTGCCTATCTGAATGCATTAACCGGCAAAGGCGTTCATATTGTTACGGTAAATGATTATCTTGCCAGACGTGATGCAGATTGGATGTCCAAAATCTATGATTTCCTTGGATTGCAAGTAGGCGTGATTCTTCATGATATGACGGATCAGGAGAGAAAAGCCGCTTACAACAGTGATATCACCTATGGCACAAACAATGAGTTCGGATTTGATTATTTAAGGGACAACATGAAATTTGATAAAGACTCCCTTGTTCAAAAAGAACTCAATTTCGCCATTGTGGATGAAGTTGACAGTATCCTTATCGATGAAGCCAGAACCCCGTTGATCATTTCAGGCCCTGCTGAAAAATCAACCCAGCTGTATAGCCAGGTTAATATTATTATCCCGACATTTATAAAAGATACAGATTATACCCTTGATGAAGAATCTAAATCAGTAGCCCTGACAGAAATCGGTATTGCCAAGGGAGAAAAACTTTTAAATGTTCAAAACCTTTATGATCCCGCCAATATCGAAATCCTGCACCATTTAAACCAGGCCTTAAAAGCACATAAGGTCTTCAAGCGGGATACGGATTATATTGTACAAAACAACCAGGTTGTCATTGTTGATGAATTCACCGGCCGCCTCATGACAGGGAGAAGATACAGCGAAGGCTTGCATCAAGCGCTTGAGGCAAAAGAAAATGTAAAAATTGAAAATGAAAACCAGACCCTTGCCACCATCACCTTCCAGAATTATTTCAGGATGTATAATAAATTGTCCGGTATGACGGGTACGGCACTGACTGAAGCACCTGAGTTCAAAAAAATATATAATCTTGATGTGCTTGAGATCCCAACCCATAAAAAGATGATCCGCATTGATTATCCTGACCTGATATACAAAACCAAAAAAGAAAAATTTGATGCCGCTATCCAGGAAATCATCCGTCTTCACCAAAAAGGGCAGCCTGTTCTTGTGGGAACTATTTCCATTGATATATCCGAAGAAATGAGTGAAAAGCTAAAGAAAAAAGGCATCCGGCATACAGTTTTAAATGCAAAACATCATCAGGCAGAGGCTGAAATTGTGGCCAATGCCGGCCAGAAGGGGGCGGTTACCATTTCTACCAATATGGCCGGCCGCGGTACGGATATTGTTCTGGGTGAAGGGGTCATTGAGCTTGGCGGTCTTCATATCCTTGGCACATCACGGCATGAATCCCGGCGGATTGACAATCAGCTTCGGGGCCGATCCGGCAGACAGGGCGATCCCGGGTCCTCAAGATTCTATCTTTCCCTGGAAGATGATCTTTTGCGAATCTTTGGTGGGGACAGAATCCATGCAGTCATGGACAAACTCGGGATTGAAGAAGGCGAACATATTGAGCATCGATTTATCAGCAAAGCCATAGAAAATGCCCAGTCAAAGGTTGAAGGCCATAATTTTGAAATCAGAAAGCATCTTCTTGAGTATGATGACGTCATGAACCAGCAACGGGAAGTGATCTATCAGCAAAGGCGTAAAGCTCTAGTGGAGGAAAGTCTGAAGCCTCTGGTCATGGAAATGGTTGAAGACAAAGTATATGATATTATAGATGAATTTTCGATTGAAAAAACGCCGATCCTGAAATGGGATCTGGAGGGCATGAAAAACAGGTTTAGACAGACCTTCAATTATAGCCCGGACCTGGAACATGAAGTAAGCCAGCAGGATTCTGCTGAAAAACTATCCGAATTCTTATTTGATAGCTTATCTGAAATTTATAATCAAAGAGAAGAAAGCTTTGGAGAAGCCATTACAAGAGAGATTGAAAGGCATATCGTTCTTCAGACAGTAGATACCCGCTGGAAAGAGCATCTTTTATCCATGGATCATTTAAAAGAGGGTATCGGGCTGCGAGGATATGCCCAGCAAGACCCATTACGGATATATCGGAAAGAAGGCTTTGAGATGTTTCAGGGCCTTATGGAAAGAATTAAAGAGGAAATTGTCGAAATTTTGTTTAAAATACAGATTTCAAGCCCTTCTCAAGTGGATAGCCTGAAAAAAAAGGAACAGCAGAACCTCACATTTTCCCATTCTGACGGTACAAGCACAAAACAGCCGATTAAGCGATCATCTGAAAAAGTACAAAGAAATGATCCCTGCCCCTGCGGAAGTGGAAAAAAATATAAAAAATGCTGCGGGGTTTAGGAGTTAGTATCCATGACATCCACAGATTCCAAAACAAAAACGGGTAGTTCCTCACGATCAAAAAATGATCATCCGCCAATGTATAAAGTCCTTCTGCATAATGACGATTATACAACCATGGAGTTTGTTGTGGAAATTCTCTTGAACGTTTTTGGAAAATCACTTGAAAAAGCAACGCAAATAATGCTTAATGTACATAATAAAGGAAAAGATATCTGTGGAATTTACCCTCGGGATATTGCAGAAACAAAAGTTGAAACAGTGCACCACCTGGCAAGCAGCAAAGGGTTTCCTTTAAAGAGTACAATGGAAAAGGAGTAAGAGGTTATGATCAGCAAAGAACTTAGCACCGCTCTCGGTTTTGCCGTAAGAGAGGCAAAAAAGAGAAGGCATGAATATGTATGTGTTGAACACGTTCTTTATGCAATCCTTAACCATGAAACCGGTGTCGAAACAATTGAAAAATGTGGCGGTAACCCGGAACAGATAAAGGAAGAACTTGAAAAATTTTTTGAAGAGAAATTAACAAAGATCGATTCAAAAGAAGAATATGTATTACAGCAGACCATCGGTTTCCAGCGAATGATTCAACGCGCCATCAACCAGGCAAGGTCTGCTGAAAAGAGCGAGGTCAATCTAGGGGACATCCTTGCATCCATCTTCCAGGAAAAAGATTCCCATGCGGCATTCTATCTGGAATCCGAGGGCATCACCCGTCTTGATGTTTTAAAATATATTTCCCATGCTACGGATCATGAGAAAAAAGACATGCTGTCCCTTGACCCATCCCAGAACATGTTCAAACAAGCAGACATGAAAACCAAACGGATGAAAAAGAAAGATCCGCTGGAGGCATTCACTACCAATCTTCTGCAAAAAGCAGAGGAGAACAAAATAGATCCGCTGATCGGTAGAAAGAATGAACTTGACAGAGTGATGCAGGTTCTCTGCCGCAGACGCAAAAACAATCCTATTCTTGTAGGTGATCCGGGAGTAGGGAAAACCGCCATTGCCGAAGGCCTTGCGCTGAAAATAAAAGATAAGCAGGTTCCGGACCTTCTGGAAAATTGTGAACTTTTTTCCCTTGATATGGGTGCACTTCTGGCAGGAACAAAATATCGGGGAGATTTTGAACAGAGGCTCAAAGATGTTATTGTTGCCCTTGAATCCAAAGAAAATGCATTGCTGGTCATTGATGAAATCCACACAGTCGTGGGCGCCGGGGCAACGACAAGCGGCTCCATGGATGCCTCCAATATATTAAAACCGGCGCTTTCATCCGGTGATATCAAATGTATCGGCACAACCACCTATGAAGAATATAAAAATCATTTTGAAAAAGACCGCGCATTTTCAAGACGGTTTGAAAAAATTGAAGTTTCGGAACCAACCATTGAAGAGACCACTCAAATCCTTAACGGGCTTAAACCCTATTATGAAAAACACCATGGTCTCACCTACCCTGCAGAAATTATAGAAGCAGCCGCTTATCTTTCCAACAAATACATCAATGACCGCCTTTTACCGGATAAGGCCATTGATGTAATTGATGAAACCGGCGCATATCTCAGGTTAAAGGGCCGTAAGAACCAGGAGCCAGTTACGCTGAGTGATATTGAAGAAATTGTTGCAAAAATAGCCAAAGTCCCTGTGACCAGCGTGACATCAAAAGACAAGGCAAACCTTGAATCCCTGCCCAAAAAACTGTTAAGCGTCATCTTTGGTCAAGACAATGCCATAGAAATGCTGACCACCTCCATAAAACGATCCAGGGCAGGTCTCTCAGCCCCGGAACGGCCCATTGGATCTTTCCTTTTCATGGGGCCGACAGGGGTCGGAAAAACTGAGGTTGCAAAACAATTGGCCTACCACATGGGTATAGAATTTCTTAGATTCGACATGAGCGAATACATGGAAAAGCATTCGGTTTCAAGGCTTATCGGAGCACCTCCGGGATATGTCGGGTTTGATCAGGGAGGTATCCTGACCGACGGCATCCGGAAACATCCCCATTGTGTTCTTCTCTTGGATGAAATTGAAAAAGCGCATATGGATCTTTATAATATCCTGCTTCAGGTCATGGACTATGCAACCCTCACGGATAATAACGGCAAATCAGCGGATTTTCGGAATGTCGTTCTTATTATGACTTCCAATGCCGGGGCAAGAGAAATGAGCGCCAATGCCATAGGATTCGGCCCTCAGTCTGCCGATATCGACTTTAAAGGGATGAAAGCAGTCGAAAAGACTTTCAGCCCGGAGTTTAGAAACCGGCTGGATGGCATTGTGCAGTTTAACCATTTATCCCCCAAAGTCATGGGAATGATTGTTGACAAAAATATGAAAGAACTCGAATCCATGCTCATGGTTAAAAAGATCAGCCTGACCTATTCGGATAAAGTTCGATCATATCTTGCAAAAGAAGGATATGACCCCAAATTCGGTGCAAGGCCCTTGTCAAGAATTATCCAGACCCGGATAAAAGACAAACTCACGGATGAAATCCTCTTTGGCAGTCTTGAAAAAGGAGGCAAAGTTTCCATAGGAATCAGGAATAAAAAGCTGAACTTTATTTTTAAGAACTGAATGCCCCTTTTCCGGTTATCAGAACGGTTGGATTTCCCACCTGCCTGGCTTGCAAGATCCGACGGACTTTTGTGCATTGGAGGGGATTTGTCAGCCCAGAGAATTCTGCTCGCCTATGAAAACGGAATATTTCCCTGGTTCTCAGAAAATGAACCCATCCTCTGGTGGTCACCGGATCCTAGACTTGTTCTTTTCCCTCGGAATATCAACATCTCAAAAAGCCTGAAAAAAAAAATAAAAAAAAATTCTTTTCACCTGACCGTGGATCATGCCTTTGAAAAAACTATTTTGTCCTGTGCAAAGCCCAGAAGAAAAGAATTTTCCGGCACCTGGCTGGTAGAAGAGATGATCGAGGCCTATGTGCATCTCCATAAGCTTGGCTATGCCCACTCCATTGAAACCTGGAAAGAAGGACGGCTTGTGGGTGGGTTATACGGAATCTGTATCGGCGGCACTTTTTTTGGCGAATCCATGTTTTCCTTTGAAAGCGATGCCTCAAAAATTGCCCTTGTGGCTCTGGCCCATCATTTAAATATGCACCGGTTTGATCTGATTGACTGCCAGGTCACCACAAACCACCTTTTGAGCATGGGGGCCACTGAGATTTCGAGGAATTCTTATCTTGATAGAATTCAGCAGTCCATCAAAAGAAAGGATATCAAGAATGTTTGGAATCCTGACCTTCCTTTAACCATTCCTCAACCAATATATGATATGGAAAAATCATGACTCGATTTTACATGGGGATGCATAGCCTCATATGAATTACTGGAATGAAATACCTTACAAGATCAGTCCATACCTGATTCAATTCCATGGCTTTGGCATTCGCTACTACAGCCTGATGTATGTTCTGGCCTTTGCCACCTTTTATTTTCTGATAAAATACAGGCTTAAAACCGAGCCCTTTTCCTTTAAAATATCACAATTGGATGACTTTCTTGTCTGGGCAGCTACAGGTGTTCTTCTGGGTGGGCGGCTCGGATACGTTATTTTCTATGATTTTAAATATTACCTGAATAATCTTTCTGAAATTTTTCTGCCCTTTAATTTTTCCAATGGGTTCACCTTTACCGGTATTTCCGGCATGTCATACCATGGCGGACTCATAGGGGTAATGGTTGCAGTTTATTATTTTTGTAAAAAAAACAAGCTCAACCTTTGGGAATTTTCCGATCTCCTCTGCCCAACCGTACCTTTGGGGTATACCTTTGGAAGACTTGGTAATTTTTTCAACTCCGAACTTTACGGAAGAGCCACTTCACTGCCTTGGGGGATGTTTTTCCCGTCTGACCCGACTCGCACCTTGCGCCACCCTTCCCAGCTTTATGAAGCTTTTTTTGAAGGCATTATTTTATTTGCTCTTCTCTGGTGGGTTCGAAAATTTAAACCTCTTAAGCATCGGATGTTCGGTCTATACCTCGCAAGCTATGGGTTAATCCGGTTTATCATTGAATTTTTCCGGGAACCTGATGAGCATTTAAAATTTGTGGCATATATCTTTACTATGGGTCAAATTCTATGTTTTGTCATGGTCTTTGCAGGAATTGGGATAATATTCAGAAATAAAATTTGGAATTGATTTTTTTATGCCACAGTGTCAAAGGATAAATATTGTATAAGGAGCAGATCAAATGCTGTTAAAATTATTTCTTTGCTTTACCCTGATACCTGTTTTTGAGCTTTATCTGTTGATAAAAGTCGGTACGGTTATTGGTGGTCTTAATACCATTTTTCTGGTTATTATCTCAGGGTTTATTGGAGCCTGGCTCGCAAAGCGGGAAGGCATGAATACCATTGTAAAACTAAAAATGAACCTGCAGCAAGGCCTTATGCCTGCTGAAGAATTGCTTGATGCCGTCATCATATTTATTGCAGGCGTGGTATTGATCACACCCGGCTTTATCACCGACATGATGGGGTTGATTTTGCTTTGGCCTGTCACAAGAAATCAAATAAAAAGAATGTTAAGAAAAAAATTCGATGAGCTGCAATTACAAGGGAATATTAATATTAATCGCTTTCATTAAATTTGGAATGGATATCCTATGTTTTTAGATCTGATTTCAACAAGAAGAAGTATCAGAAAATTTAAATCTCAACCGGTTGAAAAAGAAAAGATTGACATCCTGATCGAAACTGCCCTGAGATCCCCCTCTTCAAGAGGATTTAACCCTTGGCAGTTTATTGTTATTGAAGAGGGGACAATTCTTGAAAAACTTTCCATGGCAAAACCCCACGGTTCTGAGTTTCTTAAGGGAGCCCCGCTTGGAATCGTTATTTGTGGAGACCCTTCAAAAAGCGATGTGTGGGTGGAGGACACTTCCATCGCCTCTATTCTCATTCATCTTGCTGCCCATGATATGGGGCTTGGCAGCTGCTGGATACAAATCAGAAAAAGAGAACACGATGCCTCAAAGAGCTCAGATGTTTATGTTAAAGAACTCCTTCATATTCCCGATAATATAATGGTTGAGGCCATCATAGCGATAGGATACCCGGATGAGATTAAAAAAGCTCATAAAAAAGACAGGTTGCAATTCCAAAAAGTTTTTTTCAACTCTTACAGTTTAAAGGATTAGATGGATATAAAAGATGAAATCCTTAAAATGATTCAGAAAAAGGATAGCGACCTTCCAACCCTCCCGGTTGTGATTAATCGAATCATCAGCGTGGCATCCGATGATAAAACCACAACCGACGACCTTGCAGAAATTATTTCATATGATCAGGGAATGACAAATAAGCTTTTAAAACTTGCCAATTCAATTTACTACGCCCAGAAAACAAAGGTCGATACCATTAAACGATCCATCACCATTATCGGCTTTGATGAAATTATCGGCATTGCCCTTGGCATGGGAATACTTTCTTCATTTACAGACAAATCCGGTTTAGGACTTGATATGAAAGCCCTTTGGATACATGGTATCGGAGTAGCAACCGTTTCCAAGGAACTTGCGAAAAAGACAAACCCCGGTATTGCCAGTAAAATTTTTGTTCCTGCCCTTCTTCATGATATGGGCAAGGTCATTTTTTCAACATATTTTAAAAATGAATATAAAAAGGTCCGGCAACTCTCCCTGGAGAGCAAAAAACCCCTATATCTTTCTGAAAATATTATCTTCAAACTGGATCATGCCATTCTATCCGGACTCTTAATGAAACGATGGAATTTCCCCCCTACCATATTGTTCCCCTGTCGGTTCCACCATAACCCTGAATCAGCCCCATTAAAATTCAAACACCATTCTTTAATTATCAATCTTGCAGATTATCTAACACAGAAAGCCGGAATCGGGCATAGTGGAAATCCAGTCCCTGTGACGATAAAAAATTCCCTTAAAAAAATCGGGCTTAACCCATCGGTTTTACCGCTCGTTATCGATCAGTTGAAAAAAAAAGAAAGCGAAATCAAAGATTTTTTTCAAATCACGACCGAATCATAATTTCTCTTATATCATTTTTAATTGTCTTTCACCGGGAGAAGATTTGCAGGCGCTGGCAAAATAATCCAGGCTTTGTTCCAGGTTTTTAAATTCAATTGAGCTGAAAGCCTGAAACCGATCATCTCCTTGTTGTTCAAATGCAGACAAAACATCAAGGACTGTCAGCCTCTCGATATCTTGCGCAGGCGCATAACCTATCCTGGTTTTCATTTTGGTTTCAAGGAGGATTCGACATTCCAAAAGCTTTTCAAGTAAAATCTTTACAATTTTTATCGGAATTTTAATTTCAGAAGCGATATCAAGGTCTGAGGCCGGGATCTGATGATGTGAAAACCGGATTACACAGAGATGAACAATTCGTAACGCAATAAGCTTTACCAGACGGATGCTGAGTTTATCATATTCCATATCAGAATACTCCAGGGCCTTTACATTCTCCCATGAAAATGCAATTTCAGCTCCGAATAAAAAGATAGCCCAGGATGCCTGCAGCCAAATCAGAAACAATGGAAGCGCTGCAAAGCTGCCATAAATTGTATTATAGCTGGAAACCCCGATCTGGAATTTAAAATAGGCGATTTGAACTATATGATAAATGGTGCCTGAAATGATCCCCCCCGTTGCTGCAGCAGTTATGTTGATTTTTCTATTGGGAAGAAAGAGATAAAAAAAGATAAATAATATCCAGATGGTTAAAAAAGCAAAGACATTAAATCCAAACGAGATCAATTTTTCAAAATTTTCAGGCAGGTTGGCATACGCCAAAAACTTTGTGAGATAGGTTGTAAGAAGAATATTGGTACTGCTTGAAAAAATGACCAGAATGCCGGCTGTGCTCGAAATGGCCACGTAATCCGTTAATTTTCGAATCAATGGCCGATCATCGCCTACACACCAGATTGTATTAAATGCATTTTCAATATGTCCAATAAGCTTTATCAAGGCATAAAACAACAAAATAACCCCAAATAAAGCCATCATACCTCCTTTTGTTCTTTCAAGAAGGTTGTTTGAAAAAGACAAAATATTCTCGATGATCTGCTCCTGACCGGCAAATAAGTCAATAATCCGGTTCTCTAGAAACTCTTTAAACCCGAATCCTTGGGCAATACCAAATGCCATGGCCATGATCGGCACGATTGATAAAAGGGTAAACATAGCTAAAGACGAAGCCTGAAGATCACATCTGTTTTTTCTGAACTCTTTTAGCGCAGACAGTATCACCCTGAAAAATTGTTTAAAAGGTGACATGATACTGTTTTTCAAAAAGGGCATCACCATTTTTGATCTCCTTGTGACAACCATTCTCTTAATTTTATAAGTCCATCTTTTGTTGAAATTTTTGGAACATATCCCAACTCTTTTTTTGCTCTTTCAATATTGAACCAATGGGAGGTGGAAAGCTCTTTTGCTGCAAATCTTGTCATGGGAGGCTCGTTTTTGATGCGAAAGAAACGATAGATCGTCTCAAAAAAGGCCCCGGCAAGATAGGCTGTTTTTGCCGAAACATGCCCCTTAATCGGGGGAAAACCAGCCGCTTCAAGAAAAGCATTGGCCATTACCCATTTGGACACAGGTTCGTCCTGGCTTACAAAATATACATTTCCGGATAAAGAAGGATTTAAAAACAATTTTTCAGAAGCCCATACATGGGCGTCTGCTGCGTTGTCCACATAAATTGTATCCACAAGATCATCTTTTCGTCCCACGCATTTGAGCCGGCCGGCTCTTTTTAAAATCCCGGGAACAAGATGATTATCATAAGGCCCCCAGATCAGATGAGGGCGGATGATGATGGTATTCAATCCCTTTTTTGAAGCCTCTCGCACCAGTTTTTCAGCTATTGCCTTTGTCTTGGGATAGGGAGCCAAATATTTTTCAGGATAAGGCACGCTCTCATCAACATTTTCCATATCGTTTTCATCAAATATCACACTTGGGGAACTGGTGTATATCAGTTGTTTGACATTGTTTTTAACGCATGATGCAATTACATTTTCAGTCCCAAGAACATTGGTCCTGTGATAATCGGCATATTTTCCCCAGATCCCTGGCTTTGCAGCTACGTGGAATACTGCATCGATTCCTTCAAAGGCATTTGAAACGCAGGTGGAATCCGAAAGATCCCCCCTGATCTGTACAACACCTATCTTATCAAGATCAGCATAAAAATTTCTTGAAAATGAAGTAACTCTCAATTCTTTCATTAAAAGCTTTTTCACAATTGCTTTACCTAAAAAGCCGCCCCCGCCTGTGACAAGCATGTTTTTATATTGCACTTTCAACCCTATGATCCAAATTTAAATTCATTATCCATATTCCGGAATAAAATTTGATTTAAAGCCCTTTTCAAAAGAATCTTTGCTTGACAAAAAGAATCATATAAAGTAGAGAAAACACAATTTATCTGAGCGGGAATAACTCAGTGGTAGAGTGCGACCTTGCCAAGGTCGAAGTCGCGG
>CAZWMY010000058.1:0-23049 GCA_964635025.1 uncultured Desulfobacula sp.
CTCGCTTAAAATATGGGTGGAAAAGACAATGGTCTTTTCTTTTCCAATGCTTTTGATAATGCCCCTGATTTCGGCAATCTGGTTGGGGTCAAGACCTGAGGTGGGTTCATCCAGGATCAGGATTTCAGGATCGGTCATCATGGCGTGGGCCAGGCCCACTCTTTGCTTCAACCCCTTTGACAGATCGGAAATGGGTTTGTCCATGATGGCGGAAAGACCGCAGAGCTCGGAAAGTTTTAAAAACCGGTCATACCTTTTTTCCTTATCGTCTATCCCTTTTATCCTGGCCACATAATCCAGATAGTCATAGACCAGCATATTGTGATACAGAGGGGCTGATTCAGGCAGATATCCGATGAGGGCTTTGATTTTCAATATGTCTTTGGGCATTTGAAAATCATTGATTTTAATGGTCCCGGAATTAGGTCTCAGAAAACCGGTCAGCATTCTTAAGGTAGTTGTCTTGCCGGCCCCGTTGGGACCCAAAAGACCCAGGATTTCACCTTTCCTTATGGTCATGCTGATATTGTTCACAGCGCAAAAGTCTTTGTAATACTTTGTCAGATTTTGAACTTCAATCAATGTTTCCTCCTAATGATATGTTCAGGTTATGGTTTATTAAAATCCGTCCATGTTAAAATCCTTCCAGGACCTTGCTTTTTTCCAGAAAATCATGGATATCTTCTTCGGTTTTTTGGCAGGCAAGGAGTGCTTTTTCAATTCTCCGGCAAAAGGGGTCATCTTCACCGAGTGCAGCGACGGCTTTCTGGTAAAGTATTTTTCCCCGGTCAAAATGATTCTTGATTTCCTTTTGCAGGATTTTTCTTTCCTCGTGTTTCAGTTTTTCAGAACTGATAATGGCTTCAAGCTTTTGTATGGAATATTCAACCAGGGCATCCCGCGGCATGCCATAGGCCTCTGAAATGGCTTCAAGGGCATCTATGGTTTTGCGGCTTAAGACATAGGTTTTCTGTTTTCTTTCAATTTGTTTGAATTGCCGGATCTGAATGGTCCGGGCAAGGGTGTCAAGGGCTTCGAGATCTTCAATGATATGGTCAAAAAGGGATTTTTGTTTAATCCCCATATGAACGGCCACCATTCCAATGGCATCAATGGCTTTCTGGGAGATTTTGAAAGTGGCCCGGACAGACTGCTTTCCCCTCAGGTTAAACATGGTTGATCTTGGAAACGGATCTTCGGTTTTCGGCATGGCGCCCTCTCTTGACCGTGTCTTTTATTATTAATTTTATATCATTTAAAATAGTAATGAAATTAATTGTGGCCGGATTTTATCCTAAAAGGGTCTGATGATCAATGGGAAAGATTAACATGACCGGATTTTAATCTTTGATCAGAATGCCATAAGACCTACACAAACCATAATGCCTCCCAAAAGGAATCCTCTTTCTTTACCGGAAGGTGTAAATTCCGGATCAGTCCTGTCATCATTGTAACATCGGGATTCCATGGCAAGAATCAGATGGTCTGCGGACAAAAAAGTTTTTTTAAGCAGGGGCAGAACAAGGCCCATGGTTTTTCGGATGGGGTTTTTCCGCAAATGGGCGCATCTCGCCTTTTGGGCATCGGATATCTCTTTTGCCTGTCTCAGGATGACGGGCATAAAACAAAGCGCAAGGCTGATCATGACGGCCACCCGTTTTTCCGGGATAAAGGGAAAAGGCTTTAAAAACCATTGAACAGCAGCTTTTACAGATGAAGGCGTTGTGGTGGCGGAAAAAAGGATACCGGTCAGCATGATCAAAAAGAATTTAAACGCCACCAGGGCTCCTTCCATCAATCCCTGTTTTTCTATCGCAAAACCAAAAGAAGAAAAAATATTATCTCCTGTTATGGTAACAGCCCTTGCAAGAAAAATAAAAAAAAGAAGGATCAGAAAAAATTTCATGTCCCAGAGCATCAAGAATAAGCGAAGCTTTGTTTTTAAAAAGAAAAAAAGAAGAATCAAAAAAAAGAAACAGGAAGAGACAGGCCCTGCCTGAAGAATGGACATGCTGATCAGGCTGATGATAAAGAATTTGATTCTTGTATCCACACGATGGAGAAGGCTGTCTCCCGGTCTGAAGCTAAAGGGGGTTATGTCTGCCACGACTGCGGCTCCATCCTGAATTTTGAGAAGCAGGGCTCCCTGACCCCGTAGGATTCCAGCCGGCGGACAAGAGCCATGGGGGAACCGTCTTCCTTGATACAGCCTTTGTCCATGATAATCATGCGGGTGGCCTCACAGACAACCGGTTCAATGTCATGGGTGGCAATGATAACGGTCTGCCCGGCACGGTAAAGATCCATGATCGTGGTAAGAACCTGGAGGATTCCGGGATAATCAAGATTGGAAAAAGGCTCGTCAAAGACAATGACTTTTGGGTCCATGACCAGGATTCCGGCAATGGCAACCTTTCTTTTTTCTCCTCCGGAAAGGGTGGTCGGGTTCCGGTCTTTTAAATGAAAAAGATGAAGCGCCTCAAGGGCCCTTGTGACAGCTTCATTGATCTGAGCCCGGTTCATTTTGAGGTTTTCAGGACCAAAGGCCACCTCATCGAAAACCGTATCCCCGACCATCTGGGTATCCGGGTCCTGAAATACCATGCCCACGGTCTTTCGGGTTTCAACCAGATGGGTTGATACGTCTTTTCCATTTATTTTTATCGTACCGGATGTCGGTATCAAAAGCCCGTTCAGGTGTCTTAATAAAGTGGTTTTTCCGGACCCGTTTTTTCCTGCCAGGATAATGAACTCACCTTGATCAATGGAAAGAGAGATGCGATTGAGCCCTCTGTATCCATCATCAAAGATAAAGGATACCTCTTTTATGTCTATGATGGTATTGGACACAGTATCTTTTGGATTTTTCACAGGGAATTATAATTTGATCGCAGGCCTCAGGGTCCTGGCTATAAACGCAGCAGCCACTATTTTCAAACCATCCCCGATCAGAAAGGGGTACATCCCGACGGTCAGGGCTTTTTCAAAACTCATTTTGGTAATCGTTTTCAGCCAGGGAACACCGCAGGCATAAACGATCAAGGACCCGATCACCATGGCAATGATATCGGAAGATATTTTTTTGTGAAGCGCCTTTGAAATGCTTGCCGTGACAAATACACAGGGCAGGTATCCCAGGAGATATCCGCCGGTTGGCCCAAAGAGTTTACCGATACCGGAAGTTCCGCCGGCAAAAACCGGAAGCCCGGCAAGACCGATAACCAGATAGACAGCCACACAGGCAAGCCCCCATAAGGGTCCCAGAATGATGGCCGAAAGAAGGACAAACATGTTCTGAAGGACAATGGGGACAGGTCCGATGGGAATTGAAATAAATGCCCCCACCGCAATAAGAGCAACAAACAAAGATGAATATACGGTCATTTTAAGCTGGGATGAAGAGGTCATGGTTTGAAATCCTTTGTTAACATTTGGTGTTAAGTCTTATGTATGAAAGCAGTCTCCATAAATTATTTTTTTTATCTCACCTGCTTTATCCTGAATGATCAGGGCACCGGTCTCGTCCACATCAACGGCAAGACCTTCAAAAACATCCCCGAAAGTTTCAATTCGTACCTGGCTTCCGATGGTGGAGGTCTGCTTCTTCCAAAGGGAAATGAGGGTTGAGCAATGAATGGTTTGGATCTGATTTTCAAAACCTGAACGAAAGGTTTTCAGGATGAGCGGCCGTGAGACTTCCATCTTCAGGATATCCCAGATCGAAACCGATTTTGGCTCATATAACCGGGGCTGATTGTTCACATTCAGACCGATCCCGATATTAACGAATTCAGGCATATCCCCTTTTGTCTCCATTTCCGAAAGAAGACCGGCAAGCTTTTGTCCGTTTAAAAGAAGGTCATTGGGCCATTTGACTTTAACATTGAGATTAAACAGGCGGTTTAAGGTTCTTGAAAGGCAGAGGGATGCGGCAAAATTGTAAATATAGGACAGAATCGGTGGAATTTGCGGCTTTAAGATCAGGGTAAACCAAAGCCCCCCCCTTGATGAAACCCATTTCCGGTTCAGCCGTCCCCGTCCCGCAGTCTGGTTCTCTGCGATTACCACACTCAGGTGTGGGGCAATGCTTTTTGCCAGTAATTTCGCCTGATCCATGGTGGAATCCAGTTCCTGAAAATGAAAAACCCGGTTTTCAAATTCCGGGCCGAAACAAAAAGGCAAAAGCAGATCATCCGGGTTAAGAAGGGCGTATCCTTTGGACCGGGATTCTATATCAATCCCGCTTTCTTTTAAGAATGAAATGTGTTTCCACACGGCTACCCTGGAAATGCCCAGTATTTCACTCAACCGGACACCGGACACGGTTTCCCCCTTTTCAAAAAAGAGGATTTTTAGGATTTCATCTTTAATATTATTTTCTTCGTTAACCATAATAAGTCAAAATGGTTAACAAAAACAAAAATCAAGGTCAAGTAAAAAATAAAAAAGACTTTTTTATTTTTTAAACGGTGTCAAAAATAAAGGGGGTTAAAAAAATTAATAACTGAAATCAAAGGACAGGGAGAAATTGCTGGTTTTGGAATTCAGGATGATTGAATCGCCGGCCATCCCATAGGCGGCTGACCGTTTATCATGTTCCCCCATGATGGAGAGCTGAACATTGTCGGTAATATTGATCCCCAGCTTGACGGCCAGATCAAGAGAGCTGAACCGGCTGTAAGGGGATGTAATATCTTTAAAATCATCTTTTTCAGAATACTGGACCAGCATGGACAAGGACCATTGCTTATGGATGGGCAACAGGACCGTATTCAGACCGAATAACCATTCCGGAGCATTTAATATATCTTCGTTTTCTTTGGAATAATCAAAATAGGTGATGGAAGGAATGATGCTGAGCCATTTACTGGGCTGGAAAGCACTGGCCACTTTAAATCCGAACCTGTCGGCCGTATCGGATAAGGATTCATCAGAGGCATAATTGATCAGCCGGGTGTTGGGAACCAATACAGGCCAGGCCGTATATATATCAAAATTTTCATGGATTGCGCTCAGATGAAGATCAAAACCATCTGCAAGGGAATGGGAATAACCGATTTCATGTAAATGAAGCCGGGAATTGTTAAAACTATAGACCTCAGAAGCCGGGTTATCCTTGTCATTCATACGATTTTGCATTTTTAATGCGTTCTTGCTGAAATCATCCCGTCTGTAGCTGGTGATAAATCCTTTATCATTAACCGGAATTTGGAGTGTGCTCACGAACCGGACCCTATCGGCATCAGGGCCAAGATTCAGATCCTCATGCCGTTTTGTTCCGACAAATCTTTTTTTCCAGTAGCGCTCATCAAGATCGGAGACTTTGATGCCGTCAGTACTGCTGGCATGGATGAATTTATTGTCTGATAGATAGACTCCGACATGGTTGATTCTTTTTTTGCCTTTATTGCCAAAAAAGATCAGGTCTCCCGGTTGCATCTCCTGCCTATCAATTTTTTTCAGATCTGAAAAACTGAACTGAGCCAATGAGCTGTGGGGAAGGTCAATGCCGAATATTTCATCATAGACCAATCTGACAAAACCGGAGCAGTCAAGGCCGTTTGTCGTGGTTCCTCCTTTGCGATAGGGGATTCCGACATATTCTTTGACTTTGTTTTCAAATTGGGGTTCCGTGAGGTTAACGGCAGAAGGGGAAGAATGTGTTTTGCTTTCCACACCAAACGCCATGGAAGCCGACATGATCACGATCAAGCCATAAACAAACCAGAAAAAAGGCTTTAGAAAAATGAATGGGGGTCGTCTATGCATTTTTTCCCGTCAGTGAGTTTGCCTGGGGCAGAAAATTTTTTCTGCCGGTTTTTCCTGTTGAATAAAAAACTCTTACCCTTTCATAATCTTTGGTCTTCATGCCGTTAAGAAAAAAGCAGAAAGACCATTTTTCCGGGAATCCTTCCGGTTTCATCGGGAAATAGAATATTTTTATGCACCTTGTCAACCCAAAATTGAAACTTTTTTAAATTTTGCCGGAGAAGGAGATGGGGAGAAACAATAAAAACCCTCATCGTTTCGGTATTGCATTATCAAAGAAATATGAGTAGAAGATTTGACTCAGATACCGTTTTTTTAAAAAAACTTGTGGAAGAATTAAAATGAACGAAACCATATTGATAAGACAGATACTTTCCAATTCAAAGGACTTCAAGCTCTTCTGGAAAAACCAGGGGCCTTTTAAATATGCTTTGACCAGCAGTGAATTTCCGCCTGTTCTGCTGGAACCGGAAGAATGGATTTTTTCCAATGAGATGATGACTATTTTAAAAGCATTGATGCAATATGAAAAAAGAAAAATGGAAATTATTCAGATGCCGTTCAACCCCATGAATACATCAATATTAAGGCCTGAAGACATGATTCCATGGAAGATCAGCCATTTTCCAGAAGAGTGGAATGACTTTATCTGCGACTGTTTTATCCCGGAAGGGCATTTGACCCGGCATATTTTTGAAGGGCTTTTTTTGCCAAAAGAAAAACCAGACCAGGAATATGTTGAAAAAGCATTTTTTCATTGTCTTGGCGAGCATATGGAACAGATGGGGTATATTTTGTTCAAACCCCGGGGAAATTCAAAAACCGCAGATATTCAAACATACCTTGAAGAATGGGAAGAGGATGATCAGGATTCAGGGTTGCTGTAGCCTTTAGAGCTCGCCCGTCAGGATGAGAGCGGCCAGCATTTTTTTATAATCAATTCCTGCTGACTGAAATCCTTTTGTTCCGTATTTCATATTGCCTTCCAGCACATAGGGCCGGCTGTTGTGCATCATGATATCAATGCCCACATCATCCCATCCGCATTTTAGGGCCGTCATGGAGGCAAGGTCCAGGGCGTCCTGTGGCAGGGGATCAAAGCAGACTGTCCCCCCCTGGGAGAGGTTGGTTTTAAAATTGTCTGAAGTGCTTATCCGAAAGAAGGCCAGTCTTATTTTTTTCCCGATGATGATGATTCTCATGTCCCTGTCAATGGGCAGATATTCCTGAATATAGGCAGGGCTGTGATTTTCAAGATAGACAGCGAGTTCTTCTTTGTTTTTTATCAGGAAAATGCCTTTGCCTTTTGCAGAGCCCCTGGCTTTTTTGGCAATAAAGGGGAAGCTGAAAAAATCAAGGATGGTTTTTTTTTGATTTTTTCCATAAAATATCCTGGTTCTCGGGTGGGGGATGCCGAGCATGTTGAAGATGGCGGTCTGTTTTATCTTGTCCATGGCAAATTTATAGGTATGAAAGCTTGGAAAAGTCGGTTTTCCCATGGCATTAAAAAGATCGGCATAAAAAGCGGTCGGGTAATAGATTTTTTTGGCTTCCAGGATCAGTTTTTGTTCTGCTGTGGAATAATCCGTGAAAACAGGTTTGAATCCCAGGGTATGGATATCCTCAACCCCTTTTAATCTTGCACCCAATGCCACAGGTCTTCTGTTCAAAAAGCCTATCCTTATTTTATCCAGATTTTATCCAGGATTTGATCTGGTTTGGTTTTGGCGGGAACTCCCACAGGGCATTTACACCTGTCTTGTCCAGTTCGTGTTGGAGTATGTTTTTATCAAGACTTTTCTGGAGAGTGGAAATGATGATGGGAACTTCTTCTCTCGGGTAAATACCCCTTGCTTCCCCGGCAAGGGCCATGCCTGTCATATCATTTAAAAAAAGATCACAGATGATGGCTGAAGGCTTTTGCGATACCATGGCTTCAAACGCATCCTGGGATCGGCTGAATGTCAGACAGGATACACCGGATGTATAAAGAAGCTTGCAATAGGTGTTTAGGATGGACTCGGAAGAACTGATGACAATGGCCTTGTTTTTATCTGCAGCAGCTTTCTCTTCCCTGATCGACCGATATTTTTTTGCAGTGGATTTCAAATTTCTTTTTTCCAGGATTTCTATAAATGTATCCAGAGCCTGAGCAGGTGCCGTCCGGATCAGATAATTGGATGCCATATAGGAAAATGTATCTGAAATCATGAGATATTCGATGATATGTTTGGCCCGGGCATCTAAAATGGTTTCAACCAGTAATTCTCCTTTTTTTGTTCCTGACTCTATCTTGGTTTTAATTTCCGCACCTACAAAATCAGACAGGTTTTTATCCAGAACATTCACTGCTGCCAGACGGACAGGCAAAGAGAGCTCTGAGATGCCCTGAACAACCGATGCAGCGGATTCAAGTTCGGGGAAAGCCTCAAGGGCGCTGTAAACCGCAAATTTGACAGCATTATCGATCTCTTTTTGGCTGAGGATGGAAAAAAGATCATTCACTGCTTCCACAGGGATGGTACGTGAAATCAATCGTAAAATATTGATTATCAGATCCTGATCCGGATTTTTTTTCAGGTGTTTTGAAAGGATGGAAGAAACCTTTGATCCTTTTTCCGAGAGACTGGTAAAGGCTTTGAATCGTTCATTGACATCAACGGATGAAAGCAGTTTCAGCCAGGTCTCAGTGTCATCCAAAAGAGAAGCCGGGTCAATGGCTGAAATTTTTTCAACCGACTTTTTTGCCTTGAGAACTTGAAGTGCATCTAAAATGTCCTGGTCGCATTTTTCAGTTTTTGATGCCTGTTCAAGTTTTTCACAGGCTTTTGAGGTTCCGATCCGTTCAAGGGCTTTGACAGCCTCAGCCTTCAGAATCGGGTCATCATAAAAAATAAATTCCGCAATATCATCGGTCATGCCATCCATCTGCAGCCTACCGGTTGTACGGATAATCTCATTTAAAAGATCTTTATCTGTTTCATTGGACAGGACATGCTTTAAAAGAGGGCGGGCGCTGACGGCGGTATTTCGGTCAGGAGCTTTCAATAAAATCAGAACAAAGTGGAAATCAAGATGAGACCGGTCAGTGGTTATCTGGATCAACCGTTCATAAATATCCGGATCATGGCGGGTTTCAGAAACTAAAAAGGATAGAAGATCAAATGCTGTTTTATCAGAAGATAACGCAAGGATTTCCAGGCCTTCTTTTTTTTCATGATCCGGCCGTGAAGAGATTTGTGCCAGAAGAGTCTTTGCCTGATCGAGCTTTCCGGTTTTAATGCTTTTTTTCAAGCTTTGAATATAATCATCCACGGTTATGGCTCCGATTAGCTTTTGCGCAATCCGTCAGGATTTTTTTTCTGCCAGTTCCACGTATCTTTGCACATATCGGAAAGTGTCTTTTGTGCTTTCCATCCAAGTTCCAGAAATGCCTTTGAAGGATCGGCCCAGCAGGCGGCAACGTCTCCGGGCCGTCTTTCACCGATTTTATATGGAATTTTTTGGCCGCTGGCGGCTTCAAACCCTTTGATCATTTCAAGAACCGAATGCCCTCGCCCGGTCCCAAGGTTATAAATAACGACTCCTGGATGGGTAAAGAGTTTGGGAAGGGTCTTGATGTGGCCTATGGCAAGATCAACTACATGGATATAATCTCTGACCCCGGTTCCGTCCGGGGTATCATAGTCATTGCCGAACACATTGACTTCGGGCAAAGACCCCACAGCCACCCTTGAAATATAAGGTACAAGATTGTTTGGAATACCGGACGGGTCCTCCCCGATTTCACCGCTTAAATGGGCCCCCACAGGGTTGAAATAACGAAGAAGAGCAATATTCCAGTTTTTATCGGAAAGATAAAGGTCCTGCATGATTTCTTCAATTATGAGCTTTGTCCGGCCATAGGGGTTTGTGGCGGACAAGGGGAAATCTTCTTTGATGGGCAGGGATGCAGGATCTCCATAAACCGTGGCGGATGATGAAAACACAATATTTTTTACACCGGCATCCTTCATGGCTTCAAGAAGGTTCAAGGTGCCGGTGATATTGTTATGAAAATATTTCAAAGGAATCAAAACCGATTCCCCGACTGCTTTCAATCCTGCAAAATGAATGACGGCATCGATCTTATGGTCTGAGAAAATACCCTTGATGCCATTCATATCGAGAAGGTCTGTTTTGTAAAAATCAAATGATTTGCCTGTAATTTTTTTAACCCTGTTCAAAGATTCTTCCGAACTGTTGGAAAGATTGTCAAGAACAACAATTTCATAGGCTTCATTTACGAGCTCAACGCAGGTATGGCTTCCGATATAACCTGCGCCACCTGTCACCAGAATTTTCATAGATAGTCCTTATAGGCTTTAATGATAAACGGTTTGTTTATTGATGTTTTTAATAAAAGGTCATGACATAGTGTACAGTTGCTGCAATCGTTTGAACAAGAGGTTAACATGGACAGGAATCCGGGATCAAGTTTTTTATTTTCAGATGGAATCAGTCATGGCATGGCTTTTCGACAAAACAAGGGTCAAAGCATTGACAGACGTCGTGTGTATGTTTAGAATTATGGCATTCAGGCAGAAGCACCCTGAAAAAATTAACTATAAGGAGAGATATAAAATGATTAATTTGACAGATCCTGCAAAAACGCAGATCGATGATTATTTCCAGGGGAAGACACCGACCCCGATTCGAGTTTTTCTCAATTCAGGCGGCTGAGGCGGACCATCACTTGCCATGGCTCTGGACGAGCCAAAAGACACGGATGATATTTTTGACATAAAAGGTCTTAAATTTGTTGTTGATAAAGAATTTATGGGAAAAGCGGAAACAATAAAAATTGATTTTACCGGTATGGGCTTTCATCTTGATTCCAATCTTGATCTTGGGCAATCCGGATGCGGAAGCTGCGGATCCGGCGGCTCCTGTGGGGATTAGCCTCTTTTTGGGTTTGAAAGGGTAGGGAGTCGTCCTTACCCTTTCTATTTAATCGTGATCCATCCTTTCTAAAGAAAATCCAAAGGCTTGACCCTTATTCAGCATCATGGTAGCGTAATTTTCATGCTTAAACCATAAAAAAATTGCCGGGACACCCCCATGAAAAAATATTCAATTTGTCTGTGTATCCTATTGGCAGGTATTTTTTCTGCGTTGCTGGTCAACGGTTGCGGGGGGAAAAAAAATAAGCAGGCTGAACTGGTAATCGGCAGCTGGGAACAACTGAAAAACAACACTCATATTCTTATGATCTTCAACCCTGCCGGAGAATGGAATTCCGTCGTAAGGATTCCTGATGCCGGTTTTAAACTTGTCAAATTAAAAGCAAATGCCAAAGGAACATGGCATATTGAAAAAGGGCAGTTGGGGTTGGTTGTTGCAGAGTCGGATATTGAAGATGTCTGGGCAAAGGACGGCACAGTCTCTTATCATATTGCCGGCCTTACGGAAAATAAGCTCCAGCTCAGGGATAAATCAGGCAATATGGAAACCTGGAACCGGACCAATATGGAAAAAGCCGGTGAATCAGGCATCCGTATCCCTTTGGCGCCGGTTGCCGTGAACATCAATAAAAACAGGACAAACGATAAAGACCGGTACCTGTGCCTGAAAATGAAAATTATATTGAAAGAGATGATGCCGGGTCAGAAGGTGCCGCCTGTTCATCCGAAAGTTCATGATGCCGTCATTACATTTTTCAGTTCCCTTTTATATGATGATGTAAAGGATTATGAAGGGATCAGGATTCAAAACCAAAAGCTGGTCAACATATTAAATCCGCTCATGGAAGGCATGATAAAAGAGATAACGGTTGAACATGTCATTGTGACGGCTGAAATCGAAAAAGTTGAAGAATTCAAGATCGCCCGTGCCGAGCCGGCAGCCCCGGCTCCTGGAAAAGGCAAGGAGGGGCAGAACGGCAAAAAGGAAGAAAAACCAAAACATTAACAGGATCAGTCCTTTGACTGGATAACCATCAAAGCCCCTTCCCTGACCGAAACGGTTGCGATCTCTTTTTTGAACATATTGCTGATACCCAAAGAAGACCCCATTTCCAGAACCCCATCCGACAAGGGGTATTCAAGCCCTTTCAGCGTTACACCGGCTGCTTTTTCCGAAATCGGAAGAATGGATAAAAAATCTCCTGGCCGGCCTTTTAATTCAATGTGATCGATTACAATGTGAATTGTATTGTTTTTGTTGATGATCCTGGCAGGGATATGCAGTTCGGCCAGCCTTTTTAAGAGATATATATTGGCAAAGGTATGGTCCAGTCTTGTACCGGTTGCCCCTAAAAAACTTATATCCGTTGCATTGTTCTTAAGGGCCCATGATATGCAGAGATCTGAATCCGTCTCATCTTTTCGTGCAGGATAGGAGATGGTTTGAATTTTTTTTTCTTCAAAAAAAAGTCTGTCTTCAGGCGTCATGGAATCAAAATCGCCGATGATCACATGGGGCAGGATCTTGAGGGTTTTCAGATGTCTTGCGCCGCCGTCGGCACAGATAATCAATTGGGCCTGTCTGATAATCCTTATCGTGTCTTTTGAATATTCAAGATCTCCATTGGCTATAATCACACATTTCATGATGGTTTATTAGCACGAAAACCTCCATATGGAAATCTAATCTTTGACTTATCTTGACTAATTGCCCGCTTCCTTATATTTTCCGTTGAAATGAAATCTTTAACGATAATAAACCAATATATTTTCAAGGAACTTTTACTGCCGTTTACCATCAGCCTGTTTTTTCTCACTTTTGTGTTCCTGATGATACGAATACCTGAAATTACCAACAAGGTTGTGAATTTTAATGTGGATATTTCCGCCATCATTCTTTTGATGGTGTATATGATGCCCCAGTTTATGGAATTCACCATCCCCATGTCGGTGATGATTGCCATTCTTCTGACCTTTATGCGCATGTCCGGAGAAAATGAACTGATCGCCCTGAAGGGAGCCGGGGCTTCTCTTTACAGTCTTTTGCCCCCGATTTTTGTTTTCTGTTTGGCCGGGTTTTTTCTGACTTCCATGATCACCATTGCCGGTGTTCCCTGGGGAAAGCTGTCATTCAAGAAAAAGACTATCGACCTTGCACGAACCAATATGGATATGGCTCTTCAGGAAAGAAGATTTAATTCCGAGCTGGAGAATGTCATGATATATATCTCCCAGGTGGACATGAAAACCAAAAAAATAAAAGATGTTTTTATTGAAGACAAAAGAACAAAAGGGGTGATCAGTATTTCCATTGCCCCGTCAGGAGAGCTGATCCGTTCTGAAGATACCCTGTACACCATCAGGCTTTTTGATGGTGTGATCAATCAGGTCAATGCGGAGGAAGGTTCCGTCAACACGATCCATTTTGGAAATTATGATATTAACATTGACTTAAATGACACGGGAAAAGAGGAAGGGCAAATCATAAAGAAAATCAGTGAGGAAAGTTTTATGGATCTCATCCGGATAATCAAGACGGGCGAGGGTGATGAAAAAGTGCTGCGGGTGGCCCGGATGCAGCTTCATGAGATATTTTCAATTCCATTTGCCTGTTTTTCTCTAGGACTGCTTGCCTTTCCCCTGGGGGTGCAATCCAATTCCCTGCAAAAATCTTCCGGTTTTGGTCTGGGGATTTTCTTTTTTCTGCTGTATTATTTTTTTCTGGCATTCGGATGGTCTGCCGGGCAGACCGGCAAATTCCCACCTGCCTTTGCCATGTGGTTGCCCAATATCATCATGGCCTGTTCAGGAATTTTTCTTCTTGTAAGAAATGCAAACGAAAGACCGGTGAGGATGCCGGAGTTCTTGCAGAAATTTTTCACAGCCGTCCGAAACCGTATCTTAAAAAAAGTGTAATGCCATGCCATGCCTTTATAAATACTGGTTAAAGGAATTTATTAAATTTTTTTTCATCATTCAGGTGATCATTCTTGTGTTGTTTGTTTTTATTGATTACCTGTCCAGGATGGAAAGATTTTTAAAATCCGAGATTTCCATGCTGGGCGCCTTTAATTATGTTCTTTTAAAAATACCGTTCATGTTTGTCCAGCTTACGCCTGCGGGCATTCTTTTGGCTGCAATTGTCGTTTTCGGGCTTATGAACCGGAACAATGAGCTTTTGGCCATCCGGTCCAGCGGAATCAATGCTTATTTCCTCATAAAACCGGCTACAGGGATAGCCCTGTTTTTCAGTTTTGCCATGTTTTTTCTTGGGGAAACCCTGATTCCGGCTTCCATGTCAAAAGTATTTGAGATCGAGAACACGGTTATACGAAAAAAGCACAATATGTCTGTGGCACGGGAGGATATCTGGATAAAATCGGAGAATCGGCTGATTCATATCAATTATTACGACCCGGTTCAAAAATCCGTTTCAGGTGTCAGCATAACATCACTGGGAGAGAATTTCGCTCTTGAATCACGTGTGGATGCCAAGAAAGGGTATTATATAGAAGGCGAATGGGTTCTTGAAAACATTATTGAGCAAATTCATTCAAAAGATTCAATGGATTATGATGTAAAAACTTACAAAAAAAAGAACATCCCGCTGACATTCAAGCCTGATGACCTTAGCGCAGTTTCAAAAAGATCGGAAGAAATGAGTTTTTCCGAGCTGAGAAAATACGTTAAAAAAGTCAAAGAAGAAGGATATGATGCAACCACCTATGAAGTGGATCTGAATGGGAAAATAGCCTTTCCCTTTATTTGTATCATCATGGTTCTGACCGGAGCGGCCACAGGAATGAGATCCTTTGCAAAAGAGAACCTCCCTGCAACGGTTGCTCTGGGGGTTGTGATAGCGTTCACGTATTGGATCATTTACGGATTCTGTATTTCATTGGGATATGGCCATGTTCTGCCACCCTTTATCAGCACATGGATCACCAATCTGTTTTTTTTCAGCCTTGGGGCCCTGTACCTGATGCATTCAGGATAAAAAAGCGGAAAAATCCAATGATGATTTTTTATAATATAATGATGAATCTTTTTATGGGGGGGGTGCTTCTCTTTTCCCCTGTCATCTGTTTGTTTTCAAAAAAAAGAAGGTCAAATCTTTTGTTAAGATCCGGTTTTGGAACAGCATGGAAACCCAAAAAACCGGATGAAAAAAGAATCTGGATCCATGCGCTTTCCGTTGGAGAGGTCAGATCCGTTGTCCCGCTTGTGATGGTATTGTGCCATCGGTATAAAAAAGGGAAGCTTATTTTTACTGCTTCAACGCAAACCGGATTTGAGACGGCAAAGCAATATTTCTTAAAACCGGATATGAAATTTGTGGACCAGCTGGGATATTTCCCCTTTGATCTTGGATATTCCGTGAGAAAAATCTGCAACAGGATCGAACCGGATGCCGTTATTATCGTTGAAACCGATATTTGGCCCAATTTTATGCATGAGATGAAAATAAGAAAAATCCCGGTTGTGTTGATCAATGCAAGACTCTCAAAAAGGTCACTGAAGGGTTATCTGCTTTTTAAAAAATATTTTTCAACCGTTTTTTCCTGTTTCACTCAGATCATGGTTCAGACACAAATCGATGCACAAAGATTTCAGAGCCTGGGTATCGGCAAAGAGAAAATTTGCGTCACGGGGAACCTGAAATTTGACCAGGCTGTTGAAGATCTTGAGGGTTCTTTTATCCCTGTGATGAGAAAGCGGTTGAATATTGAAAAACATAGCCTGGTATTGATCGCAGGCAGCACCCATGAGGGAGAAGAAGACATCCTGTGCCGGGTATTTAAAAACTTGAAAACAAAATATCCGAACCTCATCATGATCCTTGCCCCGCGGGACCCGGGGCGATGCAAATCTTTATTGCCCAATTTGCTGTCCAAGGATATATCTGCTTTTCTTTTGTCGGAGACAAACCCTCCTTTCGGGCAAGGCCGGGTTATCCTGGTGGATGAAATGGGGATTCTTTCCCGGCTTTATTCACTTTGCCACATCGCTTTTATCGGGGGGTCCCTGGTAAAAGAGGGAGGGCATAATCCTTTGGAACCGGCAGCATTTTCAAAACCGGTTTTATTTGGACCGGATATGTCGGATTTTTTGTGGATATCCAAACTGCTGACAGATCATGGCGGATCAAAACAGATCAATTCTGAAACCGAACTGACCCATGAGCTTGAGGCCTTACTGGGAAATGATGAACTTCAGGAACGGATGGGAAGATTGAATCAGGAAGTGTTTTTACGTCATTCCGGTGCTGTGGGGAATATCCTCAAAAATTTGGAGGGCCTTCATATTGTTTGATGCCTGGCAAAAAAGAATTGAGGATCGGATTATCAAAATTTCAAGTCAGGACTATATTCCGGTCTTGTTCAGCCTGGAATGGGTTCTGGTCGGCCTTTCTTGCCTATATGAGAAAGGGGTCTGTTTTTGGCTGTGGCTGTATGAAAAAAAAATTATGGCTCAAAAAGAGCTGCCCTGTTTTGTCATTTCCATTGGAAATATTGTCGCAGGCGGGGCCGGTAAAACACCCATGACCCTTTATGTCGCCGAATTATTAAAGAAAATCGGGAAAAAACCGGTTGTGATCAGCAGGGGGTATAAGGGTCATTATAGCGTGGATTCCATCATTGTTTCCGATGGGCAAAAGGTTTTTTCAAGTGCGGAAGAATCCGGGGATGAACCCTTTATGATGGCAGGGCGATTGTTATTTCCGGTTGTTGTGGGTAAAGACAGATTCAAGGCAGGTCAAAAAGCAATGGACACCTTCAGCCCGGATGTTATTATTTTGGATGACGGGTTTCAGCATGTAAAACTGAAAAGGGATATGGACATTCTCTTGTTTGATTTTAACCATCCATTGGGTAATAAAAGACTTCTTCCGGCGGGCCGGTTAAGGGAAACGCTTCACAGTTCAGGGAAACGGGCAGATGCCATAATCTTTACAAGATGTGTTGAAGAAGACAAAAAAAGCGCTATTGACACGCTATTGCAATCTTATCCGGGCCGTCCCTTTTTCAAAACTTTTCATACCCCTTATATCAGATGGTGGATCAAAAAAGATAAAAAATGGCCGGAGATAGAGTCGGATATGGACCTGCTGCAAGGAAAAAAAGCAATTCTCTTTTCAGGCATCGCCCATAACCGGGCATTTTATGAATCAATGGCAAAAGCCGGTATAAATATTCTTCATCACCTTGAGTTTAAGGATCATCACAGGTATAAGACATCTGATTTTTTGGCAATCAACAGGATGGCCCGAAAAAAAGAAGCCGAGTGTATTCTGACCACGGAAAAAGATGGGGTAAAAATTGATCGGAATACCCAATGGGAGATGGATTTTTTGGTTATCGGCATCCGGATAGAGTTTGAACATCCGGAAAAATTTGAAGATTTTTTAGTCACAAACATGGAAAAACAATGAGTGAAGACAGGATATTCAGGCTGTTAAAGCTCATGGTCAGCCTCATGTCGAGACTGCCGTGGGCGGTTTTAAAATTTTGTTCCGATGTTTTCGGCCTGATCTGGTATAAAGTGGATAAACGCCATCGCACGGTTGTCCTGGATAATCTTGGCCTTGCCTATCCGGACAGATTCTCCAGGTTTGAGGCAGAAAGACTGGCAACCCATATTTTCAAGAATACGGCAGCTATTCTTTTTGAAGTCATCTGGGCCTATGGGAAACCCAAGGATGAATTATTCGGACATTTTTCGGTTAAAGGGACAGCGCATGTTGAAACTGCCATGAAAAAAGGCAAAGGGCTTATCCTGTTAACCTGTCACATGGGAAATTTTGAGCTTCTTGTGGCCGCACTTCCCAAGGCCGGGATAAAAAATCCATACGGCATTTACCGGAAATTTGATTTTAAGCCTCTGGAGCGATTGATGCTGGAGATGCGGCAGCGATTCGGGGCCACATTGATTCCCATGCGCGGGGCATCTGAAAAAATTGATGCCATATTGAATAACAAAGGGGTGATGGGGACTCTCCTGGATCAGAATGTGGATTGGTACAAGGGGGTGTTTGTCAATTTTTTCGGAAGGCCTGCCTGCACCAACAACGGGTTTGCCAAACTGGCGTTAAGAAGCAAATCACCGGTGGTTCCCATGTATACAACAAGAAAGGGCAAGTGTTTTCTCATTGAATTTTTGCCTGAAGTCCCTTTGATCGAAACCGGGGATAAGATAAAAGACATTGAAATCAATACCCAGAATTATACATCTGCCGTGGAAGCCATGGTCCGCAAGCAACCGGATCAGTATTTCTGGGTCCACAACCGCTGGAAGACAAAGCCCTATTGCCCATATCCAAGAGCCTGAGTCCATGAAAAAAATACAGCTGCAAGACAGTGAAAAAGCCAGGATTCTGATCCGGGCGGCCAATTGGGTCGGTGATGCCGTTATGACCACCCCTGTGGTCCGGGCAGTGCGCAAAAACTATCCCAAAGCCCATATCACAGTCCTGGCAAAACCATGGGTGATCCCGGTATATGAAAACAACCCGTATTTAGACGAGATCATGGTCTATGACAATGGGGGCCGTCATAAAAACGGGTTGGGAGTTTTAAGGCTTTCGCAAGATATAAAAAACCGCAGGTTTGATCTGGCCATTCTCATGCAGAATGCATTTGAGGCTGCCCTCCTGGCATTTCTGGCCAAAATTTCCGAAAGGGTAGGATATAATACCGATGCCAGGACTCTCCTGCTGAACCGGAGTGTCCGCATGAACCCGGCCTTGAAGAAAAAACATCTTATAACGTATTATATCGGTATTCTTAAAGGGGTGGGCTTAAAACCGGACGGCATGATTCAGGATCTGTTTATTTCACAAAAGGATAAGCAGTTTGCCAGACAGTTGCTGGATGAAAAGGGATTGGGGCTTAAGCGACTTGGCACACCTGTGATCGGCATTAACCCCGGTGCTACAGGCGGGACCGCCAAACGCTGGTTCCCGGAACGGTATGCCGAGCTATGCCGTCTTCTGGCAGATCGATATAAAACAAAAATTCTGATTTTCGGCGGGCCGGCCGACCATGAACTGGGAGAAACAATAACAGAAATGGCGGCAGGCGCCTGCATCAATATTGCCGGGAAAACCAACCTTTCTGAGGCGTTTGCCCTGATCAATGCCTGTGATCTTTTTGTGACCAATGATTCCGGACTCATGCATGCCGCCGCAGCCCTTGGCATAAACCAGGTGGCTGTTATCGGGTCCACCGATCCTGTTGCCACGGCTCCGTTCAGCAGCAAAAGTGTGATGGTAAGGGTTCCTGTTCCATGCAGCCCTTGCCTGAAAAAAGAATGTCCCATTGACCACAAATGCATGGATCTTATCCGTGTTGACAGGGTTTTTCAAATCTGCCAGAGTGTTCTGGATAAAAAATATGAAGCCATTTGAATCCGTCCGCCATATTCTGATTGTAAAGCCCAGCGCACTTGGGGATATTGTTCACTCCCTGCCCTTTCTTCATGCAGTAAAAAGAGGCTTTCCGGACGCCAAAATCGACTGGGTGGTGGCCCATGGCCTTCATGCATTTCTCGAAGGCCATCCCTTGATCAACAAGCTCTGGGTGATCAAAAAAGACCAGTGGAAAAAAATGGCCCGGCTTTTTCTCACCATCCGGGAAATCAGGGAACTTAAAAAAGGTCTGGGAGAGGTCGGATATGATGTGTGCATTGATTTATCAGGGCTTTTCCGGTCCGGTGTCATTACCTGGTTTTCAAAGGCCGGCGTAAAGCTCGGGTTTCAAGAATCCGACGAAGGCAGCCCCTTTTTTTATACCCATAAAATTCACGGCAGCATGGACATCCACGCCATTGACCGGTATCTGAAAATAGCAGAATTCATGGGCTGCCCAGTGGATGAAATCACCTACCCGTTTGCCCCCTATGATCCTTCACCTCCCATATTAAAAGAGCTGCCTGACACCTATGCGGTCATGAGCCCTTCAGCCGGGAAACCCGCCAACCGTTGGCCTGCCAGAAAATTCGGGGAGTTGGCCGCCCGGCTGCCGCTGCCAACCGTTGTCATCGCTTCGGCGGCAGAGGCTGATATTGCCGATGAAATGGTTCGATACTCCAGGGGAAAGGCTGTTTCCATTGCCGGGAAAACAGGGCTGAAGGATCTTTTGGGAGTCATCGGCAAGGCCTGTTTTTTTGTATGCAACGATACCGGCCCCATGCACATGGCCGCTGCCCTGAACATCCCTGTCTTTGCCATCTTCGGCCCGGCCAACCCCATCCGGACAGGTCCCTATGGCAGCATCCATACCGTGATTCAAAAAAATCTGCCTTGTTCTCCCTGTTATGCTCAGCAACCCTGTACCAAATTCAAATTCAAATGCATGGAAGAATTGAGCGTGGATGACGTGTATAACGCCATTGATGAAAAAATGAGGCCGGCATGAAGGTTTCCGTTATTGTCACCACCTATAACCGGCCCGATGCCCTGAAAAAAGTCATTGCCGCACTTTATTCCCAGACCCGGCTGCCCGACGAGATCCTGGTGGCCGATGATGGGTCTGGGCCAAAAACCCGCGAGGCTCTTTTGGAATTTTCGCACCATAAGACACCGGTTCTCTGTCATGTCTGGCAGGAGGATGAGGGGTTCAGGGCTGCTCTTGTCCGGAACAAAGCCATTTCAAAATCAAAAGGGAAATATCTGATTTTACTGGACGGGGACTGCATTCCGGATCGGTTTTTTGTGAAGGATCACCTGGACTTGGCGGAGAAAGGATTTTTTTTCCAAGGCAAAAGGGTCCTGGTGAATCAAAAATTTGCAGATGATTTTAACTTTGATGACACAACATCTTTTCGACGATTGTTTTGTCAGGTTTTATCCGGCACCTTTTCAAACGCTCATCATATTGTCCGGATTCCCTTTTTCCCGTGCTCCCGGAATAAAAAGATAACCGGAACACGCAGCTGCAACATGGGGTTTTTCAAACAGGATGCAGAAGCGATCAATGGATTCAATAATGCGTTTACCGGATGGGGCAGGGAAGATTCGGAATTTGTGGCCCGCCTTTTTAAATATGGGCTTATTCGAAAAGAAAATCCTTTCCGTGCTGTCTGTTATCATTTATGGCACAGGGAAAGCAAAAGAAACTACCTGGAAAAAAACAATGAACTCTTGAAACAGGCCCTTGCCTCTGATGACTGGCGCTGCGCAAACGGACTTAAAGACTTGGAAGATATCAATCCAGATAGGAATGGCGGCCCCGCCGGATCTGGTGAAGACTGTAAATCCGGATGATGTCCCGGCCCAGCATATCCATGGTGTGATGTTTTTTTATAAAGTTTTTGGCAGCTTCTGCATATTCCTTGGTTGATGTTTTATCCTGAAGAGTCTTGCAAATTTTATCCGAAAGATCGGAAAGATTGAATTCAGTATAGGTTTGCCCGGTTTTTCCATGAACCAGGATATCGGAAATAAGGTTTGTTTCCGGGCCAATGACAGGGGTTTCACACAGCATGGCACACAGCAGTGATTGGCGTTTTTCTGTCAAATCCGTATCCTTTGTATGAAGGCTTGGCAGGATATAGCAGTCCAGTGCCCGAAAAAAAGGCCAGGGGTCTTCTTTATCCCCAATGAAATGGGCTCTGTCTTCAATTTTCAATTCCATGGCTGAGGCTTTCAATTCATTCACGGCTTCGCCGGTTCCTTCCCCTGAAATCACCAGGTGATAACCGGGCAGCCTTGTTTTCGCATTCTGAAAAGCGCCCAGAAGGGTTGACACCCCCTTGTCTTTTGAAAGCTTTCCTGAAAAGCCGATGAATTTTGTTTCCGGATCAAGCGCAAGCTCCTGGGCCAGCATTTTTCTTGCCTCGCTTTTTTCAGGAAAGGTGTCAGGGGCGATGATGCCCGCAGGCATGGTAAAGGCACGCATGTCTTTGAGTTTGAAGAGTTTTTGCAGATATCCTGTCGTGTGTTTGGAACCGGCAAAAATATAATGACAGAACCGGTTATAAACCATTCGGTTCCATGGGGTTCTCCGGATCCGGTAATCATTGTGGAAATTAAGAATCCTTAAAGGGATTTTCAGTTTTTTGGCAGCATAAAGGACCATCTTTGAATCCCTTTTTCCGTGGGTATGAAGGATGTCCGGTTTTTCATTGTATAAAAAATTTTTCAGGAATCTATAATTTTTTAAAAAAGAAAAGGGTTTGAAATCAATGCCGTACACCTTTATGCCATATTCTTTTGCCTTTATAAAAAGAGGCGTGTCCTTTGGGCAGACAAGGATCATATTGTGTCCTTGCTCCTTCATCCAGGTCAGTTCATTGCAGATCCTCTTTTCAATGACGCCCCAGCGGATTTCGCAGGTCGTATGCAGTATTTTATAAAAAGTTCTCATAATGATATCAGCTTTTCAGAAGTCTTTTTTCTATTCGTTTTAAATCAATGGGCAGATCAATTTCAGGAGAATCATAGGGAGTGATCACTACCTTTATGCGATAGCCGTGCTCAAGAACCCTTAACTGTTCCAATTTTTCAATGTCTTCACAAATGCCTGTGGAAAGCACGATAAGGGTATCTAAAAATTTTTTCTTATACGCATAAAAACCCAGGTGTTTATAAAAATCCGCCTTTGTTTCCGGATCTCTTGGGAAAGGGATCTGAGATCTTGAAAAATAAAGGGCAAAACCGTTCTTGTCAAAGGTAACCTTGACGTCTTTCGGATCTGTGATCTCACGTTCATCCACAATTTTAAAGGCAAGTGTGGACATAAGAAGGTCAGGGTCGGCAGCAAAAGGGGCAATCAGTTCATCAATGGTCAAAGGGTTGAAAACCGGCTGGTCTCCCTGGATATTGACCACAATGTCATCGGCAGAAAGCCCTAAGATGCCGGCAGCTTCCGCAACCCGGTCGGTTCCGGAACGGCAGGCGCCGGAGGTCATCACCGCCTCGCCCCCAAAGCCTTTGACAGCTTTTATAATTCTTTCATCATCCGTGGCCACCACCGTCCTTGTGACGGCGGCCGATTTTTTGGCCTGTTCATATACCCGCTGGATCATGGGTTTTCCAGCAATGAGGGCCAGGGGTTTTCCTTCAAACCGGCTTGATCCGTAGCGGGAGGGGATGACGGCAAGGGTCATGGGAATCCCTTTTTACATTTTCAGGAATAAGGATTTTGCCTTATCCCGGGTCATGATGGTTTGCCAGTCTTTACCCAGGCAGTTTTCCCAGAGAGGCGCAAGGCCCAGGGCAACGGTCACCATTTTTTCAATTTTTTCTTCGTCAAGGTTTTTCACAAGACCCCGGGGCAGTTCAATCCCGCATTTTTTCATCATGAAGCGGAATTCTTTCACCCCATCCGGATAATAT
>CAZWMY010000059.1:0-22963 GCA_964635025.1 uncultured Desulfobacula sp.
ACTAAAACTAGAACTAGAACTAGAACTGGAACTAGAACTGGAACTGGAACTAGAACTGGAAGCAAAACTTGAACGAGAAGCATAAGCGAGACAAGAACAATTAGAATTGTAACAAGAACGAAAAGGCACAAGTAAAGGCAAATAAAAGTCACAACCGGAAGGCGTTTGAATTTTATGTATTTCGACTCTTTGAAGATTTTTTTTCTTTGTGTTTTTTTTATATTTGAGAGAGAATAAAAAAGGTGGAAATTCAATGTGGCCCATCCGTAACATAACAGAATTTCACCGGCCAAAGAGTGTAAAGGAGGCGGTTAAGCTTTTGTCGGACCAGGAGGATAAGGCAAAACTTATCTGTGGCGGCACCGATCTTCTGCCCCAACGCCAGGGCGGCCGGACCGGTATTGCCGGAAACCATCTTGTGGACATTTCCGGCCTGGGTTTAAATTATATCCGGAAAACCAAGGATGCCATTCTTATCGGTGCTGCAACAGATATCAATGCCATTGCCGGACACCCGGTTTTTCTTTTGGCCCCTTACAATGCCCTATCTGAAGCAGCCCTTGCCCATTCCACCCTGACCTTAAGAAACCGCGCCACCATTGGCGGAAACCTTTGCAATGCATCACCCCATGCCGATCTTAGCCTGCCGCTCCTGGTCCTGGATGCAGAACTTGTCATTGAAGGCCATGGCGGGCAAAAGACATTGGCGCTCAAAGATTTTTTTTGCGGCCCCCATTGCACCGTACTGGATGCTTCTGAAATCCTGACTGAAATCCGGATTCCCCTGATGACGGAGAAAAGCGGCACGCATTTCATCAAACTCACCCGGCAGCACACAGCCATTGATATGGCCGTGGTAAATGCAGCCACCTGTCTTTCCATAAAAAACGGCATCTGCACCTCGGCCGGAATCGCCCTTGGGTCTGCGGGGCCCATGCCCTTCAGGGCAAAAAAAGCAGAAGCCCTTCTTTTAAACCATGCACCGGATGAAGCCCTTTTTCAGAAAGCCGCCCTTGTGGCTGCAGACGAAGCCGCCCCCATTGACGATATCAGGGCCACGGCCGCCTACAGAAAAAAAATGATTCTTGTCCTGGTCAAGGAATCCCTTGAAAAAAGCCTTGAAAGGAGCCTTTCATGATACACGTCCGGATCAATATCAACCATGAATGGCAGGAGCTTCTCATAGAGCCGGGCGAACGGCTCATCGACACCTTAAGGGACCGCCTTTACCTCACCGGCGCCAAGGAAGGATGCGGCGAAGGCCAGTGCGGCACCTGCACCATTAATTTCAACGGAAAGGCCGTGCTCTCCTGCCTCATGCTCACCATCCAGGCCGACAACGGCCATATCCTGACCATTGAAGGGCTTCAGGACGGGACAGACCTTCACCCCTTGCAAACCGCCTTTCTTGCCGAATCCGCAGTCCAGTGCGGGTATTGCACACCCGGCATGATCATGGCCGGTCATGCCCTGATCAAAGACCATCCTGATCCGGATGAAGCCAAAATAAAAGCCTGCCTTTCAAACAATCTTTGCCGGTGCACTGGTTATGAAAATCCGGTAAAGGCCATTTTAAAGGCTGCCACAGAAATGAAAGGGAAAACCCATGACTGATGCTTTGACCGCCATAGGAAAATCCTTTCAACGCATCGACGGTGTGGACAAGGTCACGGGCCGGGCAAAATTTGCGCCTGACCTGAGATTTGACAACATGCTCCATGCAGGTCTTGTCCGCAGCCCCCATGCCCATTCAAAAGTCCTTCACATTGATGCGGATGAAGCCTTAAAACTGCCCGGCGTCAAAGCCGTGGCCACGATCTTTGAAGTCCCCAAGGTCATCCAGTACTGGTTTTTTCTTCGGACAGACAAAAAGAAAAAAGAGATGTTTCTTTATGACGATATTGTCCGGTTTATCGGCGACCCGGTCCTGGCCATTGCGGCTGTTGATGAAAAAACCCTTGAAAAAGCCCTCACCCTGGTCAAGGTGAATTATGAACCCTTAAAGGCCATCCATGACCCCAGGCAGTCATTAACGGAAACCGAAGTGAGCCTCCACACAAAAGGCAACATCGCCTTTAGTTTTGAAAAAGAATTCGGCAATGTGAAAGAAGGATTTAAAGCCGCAGACATCATTGTGGAAAACATTTATCACACCTCAAAGCAGAAACACGCAAGCCTTGAACCCATCGGGACCTGCATTGCAAATTTTGAATCCAATGGCAAACTTACGGTCCATTCCTCCACCCAGCTTCCCCACTGGAGCCAGCATTATTTGGCAGAAATCATGGGGCTTTCCCTGAACCGGGTCAGGGTCATCAAACCCTATACCGGCGGGGCCTTTGGCGGGCGGTGCGGTCTTATCCACGGGCTTGAAGCCATGTGCAGCGTGCTTTCCAAAAAAACCCTGAGGCCCGTCCGGATGTCTTTTTCAAGAGAAGAAGATTTCACAGCCACGGAAAGCCGTCACCCCATGATCATCCGCATGAAGACCGGGGTGAGCCGCGAAGGCATCCTTCTGGCCAATGAAGCTGAAATTCTTTCCGATACCGGGGCTTACGGCACCCATTATATCGGGGTTCTGGCCGACTGCCTGTCCACAGGGGTCGGGCTTTATACCATCCCCAATTATAAATTTTCAGGCACAGCGGTTTACACCAACACCTCCATGGCCGGTGCGCTCCGGGGATATGGAAACCCCCAGATGAATTTTGCCCAGGAATCCCAGATGGATATCCTGGCGGATAAACTTGGCATGAACCCCCTCTTCTTCCGGCTCAAAAATTACCGGAAAGCCGGGGAAATGGATCCTGTCTTAAATGAGCGCATCCTGAGCAATGGCCTTGAAGCCTGTCTTGAAAAAGGGGCGGCTGCATCCGGGTGGAAAGAAAAAAGAAATCAACAATGCCAGACTGGACCCAGCGAACAAGTAGTCGGCCTTTCCATCATGCTCAACGGCACAAGGGCTGCCAGAGCCCAGCCTGATCCCGGCTCTGCCACGCTCATGATCAATTCCGACGGAACCGTGAACCTTCATACCGCCGCCGCAGACGAAGGACAGGGCAGCCGCACGGTTCTGGCCCAGGTGGCAGCAGAAATTCTCGGGATTGAGTTTGAAAACATATCCGTATCGGAAACCGATACCGATATCACCCCGCTGGACTGCGGCACCCACGGCAGCCGCCAGGCCTATTGCGGAGGTCTCACAGTAAGGGACGCCGCCCTGGATGCAAAAAAGAAAATGCTGGACCATGCCGGAAAAGTACTCAAAATCAAACCGGAAGCATTAAAAATTAAAAAAGCTCTGATCTTTGAAACGGATAACCCGGCAAATGTCATTTCCATCAAAGATCTGATGCAAAAAATACAGATTCAGGACATGGGTCTTTGCACCCAGATCATGGGATCGGCCAGCGGTATTGCACCGGCCATGCCCGGATACTACGGGGCCGTGTTTGCAGAAGTGGAAGTCAACACAAAAACCGGGAAAATAAAGGTGATAAAACTTACCAGCGCCTTTGATGTGGGAAAGGCCATCAACCCGGAAATGGTCAAGGGCCAGATTGTGGGCGGCGGAGTCATGGGCATCGGGTTTGCCCTGACCGAGGGACTGATCCGCAAAGATGGACATATCACGAATCCCGGGTTTACCGACTATAGGCTGTTACGCTCCTGCGATGCACCACCTGTGGAGGCCATTCTGGTGGAATCCAACGAACCCACGGGTCCATTCGGCGCCAAGGGCATCGGCGAAGGCTGCATGGTCAACGTGGCCTCTGCCATTGCCAATGCCGTTTACCACGCCACAGGAGTAAGACTGACCGATCTTTGCATGACACCGGAAGCGGTGCTAAAGGGTCTTAAACCATGAAGCGCATGAAGACCATGAAGCTTTTTTTTAGAACATATATTGACAGAAAACCTTTTCCTGTCCTAAAATCTCTTCATCATATTGCCCATAAGAAGCCCGTTTTTTGACCTTTAGCAGAAAACAAAGCCCATTTTTGAACAACCGTCTCAGGACAATAAGCCAGGAAAAAACAATCCATATGGAAAAAGATGTTGAAAATCATGAAAAACTCATCACCGAACTCTCTGTGCTCAATGAAATAGGCCAGATGCTGTGCCGGAATCTGGAACTGGACGATCTCTTGAAAGCCATCGGAGCCCAGATCAGCCGGATATTCGACACCACGAATTTTGAAATAAGCCTTTATACAGAAGGCAGTGATGAGTGGGTTTTGGCATATGCAATTCTTGATGGGAAAAAAGATCAGGACATGGGCAGGCGATTTAACATAAAATCCGGTTTGAACGGATACATAATTCAAAACCGGGTCCCTATCCTCTTTCATACTAAAAAAGAAAGGGATACTTTTTTTAAGATACAAGGTCTGGATTCGATCGGCATGCCTTCAAGATCATGGCTGGGTGTACCCTTAATATCTGCCGGCAAAATCTTAGGCGCAATGTCCATCCAGGATCATGAAAAAGAAAATATTTATACTGAGCAAGATATGCTCCTCTTCTCAACCATCGCCTCCCAGGCGGCCTCTACCATTGAACGCAAACGGGTGGAAGAATCGCTCAAAGAAAGCATCGCCCAATACAGATATCTGTTTGACTCCATGCCCAATGGTTATTATCTCTCAACCCATGATGGATATTATGTTGATGCAAATCCTGCGTTTATCAGAATGCTGGGCTATGATAGCCTGGATGACCTCAAAACAGTTCACATACCAACCCATATTTATGTCAGTGAATCCGAAAGGAAAGGTCTCTGCGAAAATTCTGAATTTACCGATCAAACCGAGATTTATCGGCATAAAAGAAAAGACGGACAAATCATATGGATTGAGGACAATGCCCGGTATATAAGAGACAGCAACGGAACCGTTCTTTTTCACCAAGGGGTCTGCAAGGATATTACCGACCGGAAACGCGCTGAAGAAATCAATTCGGTTCTGTTTGAAATTTCCAATGCCGTTAACACCACTGAGGATCTGGAAGATTTATATGCTTCTATCCATAAAAGCCTTGGCCGTATAATCGATCTGACCAATTTCCATATCTCGCTCTATGACCGCAAACAAGATGTCCTGACGTTTGTTTATTGGGTAGACACGGTCGATCAACCGCCGAAAAACTTTCAGGTCAACAACGTTACCTCGCCGAAAACCGCTTCTCATACCGCCGAAATCATCGTGACCGGAAAACCGGTATTGCATTCCGGAGAGCAATTCAAAGAAATCCTGCACCAACGGGGAGTGCATCCCGTGTTCAGCATTTCTGCCATCTGGCTGGGGGTGCCTCTTAAAATCAAAGAGGAAGTCATCGGTGCCATGGTGGCCCACAGTTTCAGCAACCCCACTCTCTATACAGAAAAGGATGTGGACATACTTATGTCCGTCTCCAACCAGGTGGCCATCGCCATTGATCAGAAGCGAACCGAAAGCGCGCTGAAAGAAAGCCTGGAGCGGTTTCGTGTGTTGATCGAACAGGCCCCTGAAGCCATTGTTGTCTATGACGTTGGTCCTGACCGGTTTGTGGATGCCAATACAAGTGCACAGAGGCTGTTTGGATGCAGCCGTAACGAATTGCTGCAATCTGATTTGCAACGATTCTACCCATCAAGACAGCCGGATCAGCAAAGCCCCAATGAAAGTTTCTCCCGGTTTTGCAATCATTCACTGACTGGAGAAACAATTAAGTTTGAATGTTTGGTTCACAGTGCCGATGGCAGAAATCGGCTGTGCGAGGCCCATCTTGTCCGGCTGCCTTCTGAACAGGGCCGCCTGATCCGGGCCTCCTTCATTGATCTCACAGAAAGAAAACAAGCGGAAGAGGCTTTGCGTGAGAGTGAGAAAAAATTCCGTCAGATTTATGATAATATTTTAGACGTGTATTACGAAGCAAGTCTTAAAGGAATTATTTTAGAGATCAGCCCTTCAATTGAAAAAAACTCACAATACAAACGGGAAGAGCTTATCGGCAGATCCATGTATGATATTTACCCGGACCTTTCCAATAAGGATACATTTCTGGACGAGATTGTCAATAAAGGGGCTGCAAAAGATTATGAAGCTGTTTTCCAGGATAAAGACGGCAGCGGTCGTGTTTGCTCTCTGAATATTGAACTCATAAAAGATTTGAAGGGTCATCCGGAAAAAATAGTGGGTATTTTTCGGGATATTTCAGACCGTAAAAAAAATGAAGCTGAAAGAATTGAAGCCCAAAAAATTGCCGGCGAACAGGAAAAACTGGTGCTTGTTGGACGGATTGCAGGGAAAATGGCCCATGATTTTAATAATATTCTGGGCGCCATCATGGGTAATTCCGAATTAGCCCTGCTCGACTGTACGGACCCAGAGACAAGAAAGACTTTGGAATTGATTTTTGAACAGACAATTCGCGGAAAAAACCTGACCAAAAACCTTGTTGCCTTTGCCAAAGATCAGGAACCCAAACAGGAATTCTTTAAAATAGATGAAAAAATGGATCTGGTCATAAGCCTTTTAAAAAAGGATCTGGAAGGAATCCGTGTGATACGGGATTACAATCCGAATCTACCTGAACTCCTGGCAGATCCGGGCATGATTGAACATGCCCTGGTCAATCTGATTCAAAATTCGATCCATGCCACAAGCCTATCAAAACAGCCTCAAATCATACTTCGGACCAATCATCAGGAAGGCCGGATTGTAATCGAAATTGAAGACAACGGCTGCGGTATCCCAAAAGAATTCCTCGAAGAAATATTTGAACCCTCCTTCACCCTCAAAGGAAGCAAAGATAAAAACGGCATGTACAGCCCCGGCATCAAGGGAACCGGTTACGGCATGTCCAATGTAAAAAGATATATCGAGCAGCATATGGGCAGGATTTCAATTCATTCAGAAGTCCACAAAGGGACAAAAATCACTCTTGATTTGCCTGTGACAGGAAAAGAGTTAACACAGGAAGAAATCATGATTGCCCAAAAAGAAACCATCCTGTTTGGAAAATATATCCTTCTGGTGGAAGACGAACCCACCATTTCAAATATCCAGTACAGGATACTGAGTCATAAACCCTGCTATCACAAAGTGGATATTGCCAATAACGGTCAGATTGCAATAGATCTGCTGGATAGAAACCGATATGATCTGGTAAGCCTGGATTATATTCTCCCTGGAAAATTCAACGGCATGGATGTATACCATCATATCCGGAAAACAAACAAAACCGTTCCAGTGCTGTTTATTTCCGGCAATATAGATTTCTTGGAGTCCATCAACGATTTAAAGCAAAATGATCCGAATATTGAACATCTGTCAAAGCCCTGCAAAAACATTGATTATATCAGCTGTATAAACAAACTGTTTGGAAAAGCGGCGATGTAAAAAACCCGGGGTTATAAATTAAACCAAGCGAACGAAGATCATGAATTTTTCTTTTCTTCATGTCCTTCCTGTGCTCCATGGTAAAAAAATCACCCATAAAGACTGATGACCAAGGGCAGATCAGAAATTGAATCAATGATGCAATCCGGTTTTTTCAAAGACAACTCTTCCTGGTTATCAAACCCGGTCAAAACGCCGATGGTTTTCATGCCGGCGGCCCTGCCCGCAACCATATCTATGGAGGTATCCCCCACATAGGCGCAGGCGAAAGCGGGAAGCCCCATTCTTTCACAGCAAAGAATCAAAGGATCAGGATGGGGTTTTTTAAGTGCCGCATCTCCGGCTGAAATCACGACTTCTGCAAGATCAGCAACTCCGGCCTGATCCAGGATTTTCATCTTATCTTTTATATTTTTCTGTGGTGTTGACGTCACAATGCCGATCCGGACGCCACAGGCATGAAGCAATCGTAATACAGCCCCGGTATCGGAAAAAGGCCGGACGTTTTTCAAAAAAAGCCCGGGATAAACATCTTCAATAATTTTCCAGGCATCGCTCTTGGTTTCTTCCAGGGTTTTACCCGGCGCTGCCTTCAAAATCTCTTCCCACTGGAACGAATCATTCTGAGCCGCCTTTAAAATCTTTTGTCTGGAAACCGGCGGCAGCCCCAACCGCTCCAGCGCAATTTCCACAATCCGGTAATAGGATTCAATGGAATCAATGAGGGTGCCGTCCAGATCAAAAATCACCGCCTTGAGTTCAAGAAGAGGATAACTCCGGGGCATAGTATTTTCCCCACTTGTCTGAAGCCTCACCTCCACCCTATCCCCGTCCGCCAGGGCCAGGACATCCCTGAGCCGCACGGGCGCCAGGATTTCCATGACATGACGGCCATGGATGGCCACATGATCATCCGGCCGGATCAATATCCCTTTTACAGGCCCGATCCATACCGGCAGGACCCGTGATGAGCAAAAATTTTCATCCGGCGGCACAAGGTCTTTCCATTCTTTATCTCCTATATTTTCGAGATGCTCAATGTCAGTCGTTGCAATCTCAAGATTCAGGGTTCCGGGGAAAGGGCTGAACCCGAATTTTTCCCTGCATTGTTCCTGAACCCAGGGAAGCTGTGTAAAAAAAGCAGCCTTGTTTGCCCCTGAAAACACTTTGCCGGTTATCACAAGGGAATTATTCATGTTGATCTTTCTGAAACCATTTCTTTTTTTTAAAATCATCCGGGGATAAGGCCTCCCTTTGACTGATCATGGCATAAAGCCGCTTTAAAATTTCATGGTCTTTTTCTAAAAAAGCCTCAAAGGAGCTGATGGCCCGGTTCAAGGTCAGATCAAGGGAGGGCTGAATCTCTTTTTTCACCTCCTCCGGCAAAAGCCGGTAAGCCTCCACGAGATTTCCGGTCCAGACATCCAGGGCTTTTTTATCCATCTCTGCCATGCTTTTTTTGTGGTACACATACCCTTCAAGGGCGCCGATGGATGCGGAAAATTCATAAACCTGAGTCAATATATGCATATTTTTCTCCTCTTTTTTTAAAACACCTATCGTATCCCCAAGGCCGTGTCAAGCCGGATAACCGGCTCACCTGTCCGGCTTGACACAAATTAAAACGATTTATCTTTTTTCCAAAATATGTTCTTGACATGCCACAATTGTATACAGTATACAATAACACAAAAACCGTCATGAAAACCTAATAAAATTCATTAGTTCATGACCCTGAAAAAGCGCTGTTAATTTGAGAGATGAAGGATAAATCATGACCGAAAAAACACACGAAAAAGAGCTGGAACGGCTCAGAAGCCTTCAAGTAAAAGCCTCCATGGGAGGCGGGGAAAAAGCCTTGGCACGACACCGCTCCACAGGAAAACTGACCGCAAGAGAAAGGCTCGATCTTTTATTTGACCCGGGCAGCTTTGTTGAACTGAATGACCTTGCCGAAAGCCAGTGCGTGGATTTTGGCATGGAAAAACGAAAAGTCACTGGAGACGGCGTGATCATCGGGTACGGCACCATCAACACCCGCATGGTCTTTGCCTATGCCCAGGATGTTACCGTTCTTGGCGGGTCCGTGGGCACCATCCACGGCCAGAAAATCAACCGGATCCAGGATGAAGCCCTGAAGGTTAAGGCCCCCATTGTGGGATTGTTTGACTCCGGCGGCGGGCGGCTCCATGAAGGCTTTTTTGCCTCCAAGGGGGTTGCCGGCATGTTTTACCGGAACACGGCCGCATCCGGCGTCATTCCCCAGATTTCCGCCATCATGGGACCCTGTGCCGGGGTATCGGTCTATTCCCCTGCCCTGACGGATTTTATCATCATGATTGAAAAACAAAGCCAAATGGTCATTACCGGCCCCAAGGTCATTCAGGATGTGACCGGCGAAACCGTGACTCTGGAGGAACTCGGCGGCGCCAAGGTTCACAGTGAAATCACAGGCCAGGCCCATTTTGTGGCAGAATCGGATGAACAAAGCATTGAACTGATCCGGTATCTTTTGGGTTTTTTGCCCTCCAACCATGAAGAAGCCCCGCCCGCATTCCCTTGCGATGACCCCCTGGACCGCAAAAACCATATCCTCACCGAAATTGTTCCGGCTGAATTTAAAAAAGCCTATGACATGCACAAGGTCATTGCCGAAATCGTGGACAACAATGAGTTTCTTGAAGTTCTGCCGGCCTTTGCCCCCAATATCATCACCGGGCTCGCCCGCATGAACGGATCCACCGTGGGCATTGTCGGGAACCAGCCCTCGGTCAAGGCCGGGTGCCTGGATTATCATACTTCGGACAAAGCAGCCCGTTTTATCCGGTTCTGCGATTGTTTCAGCATCCCCCTCGTAACCTCGTGGATGTCCCCGGTTATTTTCCCGGCGTTCACCAGGAACATGCCGGCATCATCCGGCATGGCGCAAAAATGCTCTATGCCTATGCAGAAGCCACGGTTCCCAAGATCACCCTGGCCCTGCGCAAAGAATACGGCGGGGCAGTCATGGCCATGTGCTGCGCCGGTATGGGTGTGGATCTCATGATGGCCTGGCCCGTGGCCCAGCTCGTGGTTCTGGATACCACAGCCGCCATCAATATCATCTATCGAAAAGAAATCGATGAGGCAGATGATCCCAAAGCCTTTAAAGCCCGGAAGATCGAAGAATATGATTATAAATATTCAAACCCATTCCATGCCGCATCCAATATGCTGGTGGACCGGATCATCGAACCGTCCGAAACCAGGACCGAGATCATCCGGGCCCTGTCCATGCTGAAAAACAAAAAACGGCCCGAACCGTTCCGGCGTCATGGGAACATCCCCATGTAAATATAAAAAACGCATATTCAAAACATTTTCAAATAAGGAGACAGACCCGTGGATTTTTTACTATCAAAAGAACAAAAATCGATTCAAAAAGCAGCCAGGGAATTTGCCAGGGGAGAGTTCGCACCTGTGGGCCGCGAACTGGATCTAAAGGAAATCTATCCGGCCGATATCGTTGAAAAAGCAAGGGAGCTAGGGCTCATCGGACTTTTTGTACCTGAAAAATTCGGCGGGCCAGGACTTGGATATCTGGAGCAGGCCATTGTTCTGGAAGAATTCTGGAAAGTTGACCCCGGCATCAGCCAGCAGCTTTGCTCTCTCACCTTTGGCGCAGAGGAATTCATTCTTTTTGGCACGGATGAACAGGGCAAAAAATTTTTAGACCCCATCTTCAACGGCGACGGCGTTATGGGTTTTGCCATTACCGAACCCGATGCCGGTTCCGACACCCTTGCCGCCTGCACCACTGCGGTAAAAGACGGCAACGAATGGGTATTGAACGGCTCCAAGGTTATGATCGGCAACGGCACCAAAGGCACCTTCATGCTGATCTTCTGCCTCACCGACCCGGACAATCCATCCCGGTCCAAACGCCACAGCATCATTGTCGTGGAGACTGACCGGCCGGGCTACAAAGCCGAACCCATGCACGGGAAAATGGGCCTTCGCTGCTCAGACACGGCTGCCATTTATCTGACCAATTGCAGGGTTCCTGCAGAAAACCTCATCGGAACCAGGGGCAACGGCTTTCATCAGCTCATGGCCTTTTTTGACCGGAGCCGGGCCTATGTCTCCGCCCACGGCGTGGGTCTTGCCCAGGGCGCCCTGGACATGGCCGTCAAACACATCCGCGGCAGAAAGCAATTCGGCAAACCCATCGGCACCTTCCAGGGGGTCCAGTTCAAGATCGCCGACATGGCAGTCAAAGTGGAACTGGCCCGAAATATCATGTACAAGGCAGCCTGGCTTCTGGACAACGGCACACCCGACACCCACGTGACGGCCATGGCCAAACTCTACGCCTCCCGCATCGCTGTGGAAGTGGTGGATGAAGCCCTCCAGCTCCACGGCGGATACGGATATTTTGATGATTATGATATCGAACGTTTTTACCGCGCCGCCAAAGTCCTTGAAATTTATGAAGGAGCCAAGGAAATCGAAAAAATGATCATTGGCCGCACTATTATAGGACTATAAAGGCAGGGCGACAAAGAAAGCCATTTAAATCAGAGGGCATGAGAAAGCCTGTTCGTAATCTTTCTCCTGCCCTCTCCTATTTTCTTTCCCCGGCCTTTTGATAGACTCTGTTTTTATCTCTTTTCCCGACTGCAATAACTATAACGTATATTTCTTCGTCGATAACTTCATAAACGAGCCGGTATCCGCTTGCTCTCAATTTAATTTTATAATGATTATCAAAACCGGAAAGCCGACAGACCGTCACATGAGGTGACTTAAGCCGCTCCTCTAATTTTTTCTTGAATTGAGTCTGGATGGTATGATCAAGCTTTTTCCATTCCTTAAGGGCAGTAGACAGAAACTTTAATTTATAGCTCATTTAATGTTATTTCCACTGCTGATTCTTTTTCATGCTGACGCGCATTCACAATAAGCCCCAAATGGTAATCTTCAATTTTTTCCATCAGCGCTTCATAGGTCGCCGCCGGGATAAGGTAGGCCGTAGGTTTATTATGATTTAGAATGGCAATGGGCTCTCCACCTGACTGTTCAATAAGGGCGGAAGGATTTTTTTTTAATTCTGATATGCTGACTGAGCAATTGGCTAATACAGATTCCATAACAACACCATTAAGATTTAATTTAGACCATTATTATGAACCTATTATAGGTCTTATTTTTAATACCCGCAAGTATCTTTTTAGCGATGAACCCTAACCTGGGGAAAAGGAATCTCCCAATTATTCAAAGTTGAGGCATCCACGCACCATCTCTGGATAGCCCGTTGCAGTTTGTAATACTGAGATGCCATCTCTCCCTTGAAATCTGCGATCACAGCCAGATCAAGCGAAGAGCTGCTGGCAGCCTGAAAATCCACCTGGAGGTTGATAAGGCCGTCTTCATATCCTTCCTTCCGGACGGCTTCCATGATATGGGCCGACAGGATTTCAGGGATTTTACCGGTAATGTCTTTCTGGAGATCATAGCTTAAGCCGAAAATGCTCTTCAAAGTAAAATTCAGGGACAGGTTCAACGGCGTCTGGGAAAGAAAATTCGCCGTCTGATAGGTTTTTTTGGCACTGCCGGGTTGTACGATTTCAACCATTTCATGGGAAATGCTTTTCACCTTTCCCCAGGTGCTATCGGATAGGATGACCCAGTCGTTTCTCCTGCACGGGAACCAGGGCTCATCCTTGTGAAACGGGCGTGAGGCCTGATCCAGAAGAGCTTCGATGGGCAGCCGCAGAGACGCCTGCATACAAGGATTTTCAAGTGTACAAAAAATATTAATCGTCTTCACCATCCAGGGGATACCTTGATAAACCATTCTTTCTCCTTCCCGGACAGCCCCGATATTCAGCATGAGGCAGCTCTGCTTCCAGAACCGGGGAATTGTATTTCTGACCGCCCAGCCAACCCCCAAAAAAAAGACAATGGATAAACTTAAAAGAACCCAGTCCTCAAAAATATAGAAGACAAAAACAAGGACAAACAGGGTCACTACCATGGCGGCAGTCCTTGCCAGCAGTTCAAACAACCGGATATGGAAGGGTTTGTACGCCAGGTTATACCCGGGAATCAGCTTGATCAGACGTCTTGTGCCCAGCCTGAGCAAGAGAAGAGCCAGAACGCAGGCAATAACGGCAATCACCAGGTAAAGCCCCCGGGTTCTGAAAAATTTCTTGATGGAAATCCCTGAACTTTCAATGAGGGATTTCTCTGCACTATTTACTTCGGAAAGCTGCATATTGGCGATATGAAGCTTGTTGGTGATCTGTTTTTCAATGCTCTTCCACTCCGGCAAAAGGGCGTCAAGATTTTTTTTAACTTCCCTGTCCTCTGTCTTTGCGATGAGAGCGGCAATATTCTCCGTTGCCGCATGGGAAACGGAAACCAGATTTTCATAATAGGCGACTTCATCTTTGAGCTTGGTTTTATTCCTGGCATTGACCGTCATCCGCTTTATTTCTTTGATGCCGGGTTCAACAAGGGAGACAAGCTCCTCTTTCCAGTCAAAGGTCTCATCCTTTTTCCCAAGAAACAATCCAATATCCACTCCTGTGGCAATCCTCTCAAAATCCGCCCTGGCATCATTAAGCTGTTCATCGAGCTTGGCGATCTCTGATTCCAGGCTTGCCTTTTCAGTTTCCGACGTGGTTTTATCAAGCCGGGCTTTTTTCTCGGTAATTCTCTGACCCAGACTTCTTTTCAGTTCGGACAGGGAAAAAAGCATCTTGATGGAGGCTTCATCTTTTTCCAGATCCGCATTCGGGTTAAGGGCCTGTGTCAGGGTGCTTTTTTCATCTGAAAAACCATGTCCCGGCCAGACACAGGAAAAAACAATAAGAAGCATAACAATGCAATACTTCATCATACTCATGGTTCCTTATTCATTGATCAAAACTTGAAACAATTAAAAATTTCATGGGAGAATACCATGAAAAAGAGACTATTGATATTTTTTTTTGATTGCCTCAAACAAGCCTTTTTTTTGCGCCCGGTCATAGGCGTCCTGAAGCCTTTGAAGCATATCTTTTGAAACCGACTCTTTTGAAAACCCAAAATACACATAATCTTTATTCACAACATAGGGATGAACCTTGAAATTCTGATAGATCGGGTCTGTTTTAATGGAATAATAGACATTGTATCCATAACCCAAAAACCCGCTCAGGCGGCCTGCTGCCGTCTTATTTTCATTCAATGCCATTGAATTGACGTCTTCAATATTTTTTTTAAACTCCTCATCTTTTGCCATTTTCTCTTCAAATTCTTTGCCATAAACCCTTCCAAGTTCGATACCCAAAGGTTTCGGCAATTTTTTAAAATCATCCAGGCTGGTGATGGCATAATCCGAATCTTTAGGGACAACAAAAACCACTGTTTCATCCAACTGGGGCCCGATAAAATATGCAAACTCCTTTCTCTCCTCTGTCGGCGTCATATTCAGCATCATGTGGATCTGCCCGGTTTTCAGAAACGCCAGAGCCCTTTTCCAGGGCAGGGGTTCATAAACCGGCCGGCACCCTGCCTCGGCAAGCAATGCTTCGACAAGTTCAATGGACAGGCCTTGGGGTGCTCCCTTTCCGATTTCCATAAAAAAAGGCGGATAAGAAGTTTCGTTTACACGGACCTTCAGTTCACAGGCAAATCCCACATGAATGGAACAAAAGACAGTGACAAAAATAAAAATAAAAATTTTATTCATACTACTTCCCTCTTTTCCAAATATCAATAATTCCTCCATGTTGATTATATTTTCTGAATAGCGCTTTTTCATAATTTCAACAATATTTTTTATTGTTTCCATAGAAATTTCTGATGAATCAGAAAAAACAATCAATAGCTCCAATAAGATTCTGAAGAAATATAGTAGCAAACAACCCGATACCGGGAGTGTTATCCTTCACTCCGAGCTAAAGGATTAAATGTTTCATTTGCATTTTCTTTATAATTCCTTAATACTTCGGACAAAAAAATGGACCCCACAGAAGGAGACAATTCATGACCGATAATTTTTTGGATCCGGTGAAATCACTTATTGGTGATTCAATCGCTGCCTCATCAACCACTGGTGAGATGTTTTTTTTACATCCATATTCCGCCGGTCCGAATTTGACGATGGAAACCCTTGCTCCTTGGAAACTTCTGTATTCCGGTGTTTTAGGACTTTTCAAGGGGCTGAAAAATTTGTTCAAGGACAAAAAACAATTGATTTCGATTGGTATTATCACAATGTTATGGATTGTTCTGTCGATTTTGCCGATTCTTGGAATTTCGTCACCTGTTCTTTCGATCTTGAATTTTTTTACCTTTGCACAGGGCGGGGTCAGCAGCAAGATTTCTGGAATGATTGGCGGCACCATTGGTAAAGGGGTCTTTGCTTATTTTGTCTTTTCTATCATTCTGCCGCTTTTATCAGGCAAAAAACCATTTACAGGATTTGGCAGATCTTTAAAGAAATTATTCAGCGGATTTTTGATCCGGAACCCAAGCCAGATAGGAATTTTGCTCTTAGGGGTCGGCACAGGATTGATGCTTTACAGATTTTTATCCGGCAATGGTTCGTTGGAAAATGCCATGGTGGGCATTGCGGCATTTTTTGTCTCCGTGAGAGCATTGCAAAGCCAAGCAGGATTTTTATGGGGTTTTATGACTTCATTTATCAATAAATACTTCAAAAGGCTGTCCAAAGATATCGCTGCAGTCCAGCGGCTGATTGCCGGGTATTCATCAGGCTTTGCTTTTGGTGTTGTACTTTCATTCATTGGTGTGGGTTCCATCAGTCATTTGGTGGGATTCTTACTCATGATCATAGCGATGATCCTCATGGCTCTTTCAAGAAACAAAAAGGCGGGTGCCATATCATGAAAAAAAACCTCATATTATTGATTCTGTCGATCTTCATAGCATTTGCCTTTTCTATTTCTTCCCTGGCAGCGGGAAATCCTTCAATCAAATTTAAAATTATTTCCAAAATAAGCCCGGATGAGGCAGGTCATTATTTAGTCTCCTGCAAACATTTATATTCGGTAGATCTTAATGGCGTGGAAATCATCCCTCCCACGCAGTTCCCGGATAATCAGACAACCGTCATTGAACTGCCCAAAACACAAGATACCTACATCATGCATTTTTATGACGACAGAACCTACAAGTCAGGAGCAGCCCCGCGAGATAAGCTGACTTTTGACCTCCCGATCAAAGGGGATGCTTCTTCTGAAATCACCTTTACTGCGGGATTTATTTTTGGTGGTGGCCATGGATTAGAGAAATCTTCTTCCTTTGGATCAAATTTGATCAATTCCCTGGCAAGCTCCAGTTCGGGCGAGACAAATGTTCCCGTGCCATTGGCCGTCGTTATTGCATTGGCCGGCGCTCTGGTGGCCGGAGCGGTCGCCGGAGCCTCTGGTGCTGCCGGGGCCGCTGGAACTGCGGCATCGTCCGGAGCAGCAGGTTTCGCTGACAACGGTAACGCTGCCGACAAAAAAACCAGTGATGGTAAGTCCTACAAGATGTGTATCAATAAAGATTTTGGAGATAAGATTAAATATAACGGCGACACCTTGTTTATTTATGCCCGCATGGTTGAGGTGACGGCTGAAGGTGCAGAAATTGAACGCACGGACCTGACACAAAAAATAGAAATATTTTCTGCCGAAAGCTTTCTTCAGGTCAGCCCGGCCATATTGCAAGGTTCATATATGGCCTCTTCCATTGATGCAGCCGCCGATAAACCCGAAACCATGCCGAAAGAAGGGGTCATCAGCTTCAGGTTTATCGGCGAAGGGGGTATTTTCCAAAACAATGTGACGTTTAATATGGTGGGAGAATGCTATATCGAAGTGGAAGGAGGAAAGCTTTATGCTCTGTCTGCTTCCGGCAAACGCTATGAACATCCTTACAGACTGATGAATTTTATCACCGAGGCCGATGTCAAGGTCACTGTAAATGCCATGCAATCTCAATGCCCCTTTGACATTGAGATCGGCAAAGATAAAGAAGGCCATTGGGTTATAGCGGCAACCGATCATGAAGAAAAAAAGCCGTTTGACGGTTTCTTTGACAGCTATCCCTGTGAAATTATTGCCCAAAGCAATAAAGAATATGCCCGTACGGTATTTGACGTTGTCATGTGCCATGAAGGTCTGCTGCCGGACTTTTTAGGAAAGCCCAAAGAGATATACGCATATAAGGACAGCGAAGACAAAATGAAAGAAACCATCATCGCTTTCAGGTTAGGTGTCTGGAATGAACAGAGCCTGCGCCTGGAATTTCAAAAACCAGGGAATATCGAAATTGCCGCCAGCGATGGAGACGGCATTTTCGAGGTTATCAATATGGATTTTCAACCGGATCCGAATGCCCCTGACGACGACTCTGTGCGGTTTATATTTAAAGCTGAAAAAAATCTGCCCGCACCCACCCCCATTGAAGGAGTACTAAACGCCTCCTGCGCCGTCAGTCAAAAGAACTATGAGAGTGAAACACCCATCAGGCTTATCCCGGATATTCAACAGTATGAAAAGGATTTTGAAAAAGAATATCAGAATTGCATTAAAATAATAAATACCTATCTGCCGGAAAATTTCCGTGCAAAAAAGATGCAGCAACTTGAGACGGCCAAAACCCATCTTGGTATTGAAGACCTGAAACTTTTCCGGCAGAATATATGGCAGTTTGCATCCCGTTGCATTATGCAGGAAAAGGAAAGCTATCTCATCGCTTCCTACTGGTATGATGAAGCCATTGCTACCGCTGAATTTGCGGTTTATATCGGGGATACCGCGCTGGATATTGCGCTTGCACCCTTTGGAGGGCCCATTGCCGGATTTGTTGTCGGCCAGGTGAAAAGTTCGCTGATTGATATCATCATCATGCGCGTTGAAAAGGGAGGGTTAAGCTACGCCAATGTTGGTGATTTTATTTGTAAACGCTTCGTCCAGATCGCAGGCCAGGCAGATGGTGCTTTTGAGATGCCGAGTGCTGAAAAACCGAAACTGCTTGTTGCCTGGATGGCGTGTTATATATTGTACCGTTTTTCCTATCACTGGTGGTTTGATAAAGAGGATGACGGAACACCCAAGGGCATTTATGCTGCGATTGAAAACGGGTTGCTGGATTTTGCCGGCAAAGGGGCTTCTGCAGTTCTGGGTGAATTCACAAAAGATATTGCCAAGAAAAACGGCTGGGATAAATACAGCATCGCTGAAACAGACCAGAAAATAACCAATACCGCTACTGCCGATGTTTTAAAAACCGGACTGGCAATAGGTGATAGTGCGGCTGATAAACTGGATACATTAATTGCAAATTCGGTAAAAACCCTGATGGAGTATTCAGATAAGATCAGGCAAGGATGATTGTTTGGCTGCGAACGGACCCATCTGCCGATCAGATGGATCCGTTCTGTTTTTCTGCTAGGGCTCTCTAAACAGCCTCACTGGACCACTCGATAACTTGGATATAGTCATGAATTGTTTTACGTGCACCATCCATACTGTCCAGACCAAGAAATTGGATGCCGACGGCCATCTCGCCTGATTTTTGTGTTGCATTTTTTACCTCCCCTAAAAACCCGGTCTCGCCTTCCGAACCCGGGAACCGGCACCTGAAGGCAATCGTATCATTCAATCGATCATTCAAACCCCTTTGATCTGCCGGAAAAATTTCAATCACACACCGGCATCCCCCTTTGCTGATATTCTCAATGATCCCGCCCCTCTCTTTGCCATCCACCTCCACCTCAGCCACAATACTGCATTTAAACCGTTTGTGCGAACGAAGCTCATGGTGTTCGATCCGTGTGGGGTACTCGATGAACATGAGTTTGGATGGCTTTGAAATGACCCCCAGCACCCTTGTGCGGAAAGCATAAATCGTTCCTTTATAAAGGGTTTTGATGGTGAGGCCGTCAGCTTTTAACAGATCCCGGTCTTCCCCGCTGAAAGGGCCAGGCGTTTTTAATAAAAGGTATTTTCCGTGTTCTATGCCAACCAGCATGCTTCGGAAGGTGACATCAAGATTATCAAAATCCACGAGCAGCCGGATACCGATTTCCAGGCAAAAATCCTTATTTTTAAGTATCTGGAGCGGGATGCTTTTAGAGGGGGTGGACGGGATGTCTCCCGGGTCGTCCATCCCTTCCCTGTTTTCCTTTTCATCAGAAGTCCGGGCGCTTTCCATTAAAATATGCATCAACGGCAGTTTGATGGCATCCTGTTTTCCAGACACATTTTTTTCCACCTCAATCACGATATTCTTCCATGACAGGATGGCATATATGGCTTCAAGATGATTCAATCTCCGGGTGACCGCATCTATCAGGTTCCCGTTCCGGAAAAAAATCCGGCCCACATCCTTTTTTGTAAAAATTTTAATGGTGCAGGTCTTCTGCTCCATCTCGATCATCTGTAAAAAAGAAGAAAGGTTCACCCCTGCTATCCGACCGCTGATATCCCTCGTATTGTCCGGCGTCATAAAAATCTTCCTTTTTAAAGCAAAATCAGGTTTTGCCGATTCCCCCCATCATTAAAAGGTTACAAATTTAAAATCCGATTGTCAAAATGTAAATCATTTTTATCAGACCCCTATGTTAAGAAAGATGATTCTTAAAATCTTTTAAAACCGATTCTGCGGCTTCTCTTCCTGCCATCATAACCGGTGTGTATCCGCCGCCGTGGGACCAGGCTCCGGCAAGATACAAGCCTTTGACAGGCGTTTTTGCACTGAGCGGCGGCAGATTGCGGTCAAATCCGTAGATGGCACCTTCCGGATTTTTCGTATAAAACATATTGGTCAGGGGAGTTCCGATTTCCATGACCTCAATCATATCTGAAAGGCCTGGAATCAGGGCTTTTTCAACCCGCTCGACAAAACGCCGGGCTATTCTTTCTTTTTCAATGGTATAGGCCTCTTTTTGATTATTAAAATAATCTGCTTCAAATTTTCTCCAGGGCTCAAAATTTGACAGACACATCAAGGAAACCGTTGATTTTCCAGAAGCGGAATATCCCTTGAACAGGTTGTCGTACAGGGTGATGCTGATGGTGGCTTCCGAAAGGTCTGTTTTCGGCAACAGCAGATTTTTATAAAGCTCTTTGTTTTCGTCAAGATCGATTTCATAGTCATGAATATGATCCGGATGTTTTTTCAGACCCAGCCATACACCAAAGCTTGAAAAAGAAGTCTTTCTTTTTTTAATCTCTTTTTCAAACTCCGGGGGAATATGGGTTTTAGGCATCATATGGTCAAACAAAGCCGGGATACTGCAATTGGCAATAACGGCCTTTGCCGGATAGGTATTTCCCTTTTTATCCTGGACACCGGATATCCGGTCATCTTTATCAAACACAATCTGCCCGGCTTCTGTCTGATACAGAATTTTGCCTTGGTTTGCTTCAATGCAGCCGGCAAGGGCATTGCTCAGATCCTGGGACCGTGTCTTATAATATTGCCCGCCCCGGACAAGGTATTCCCCGGTTGCTATGGCGTAAAACAGGGCATTGATCCCGGAAGGGGAAAGCCCGTAATAACCGGAAAAAATCGCCATACAGTATTTTACGTCAGGATCTTTGACATGCTGGGACATCCATTGTTCAAGGGTCAGGGGTTCGAGCGCGGCCATCATGGAAGGCCTGGTCTGTTTGCCTTCCCAGAGTTCTGCAATGACCTGTTCCATTTCACTGTAAAACGCATGAATCCCCTGTTTTTCATGGGGAAAAACCCGGGAGAGCGCTTGTTTAACCCCTTCCGGGTTTTTGGCCGGCAGGGTCACATCAAACCGGGGGGTTACAATCCGCCGGAGTTCCGGGCAATAGGCCACCTTAAGCTTCTCCCAGACCCCGAGATCGGACAGTATCATCTGGGGCATGGCATGTTCGGCAACAGTGGCATGCAAAGACACATCAAATTTAAAATCACCCCGGTCAAAAGAGGTGGCATATCCGCCGGGGATTGCATGCTGCTCCATGAGGGTGACATCAAAGCCGTGCCGGGCAAGATATGCAGCAGAAACAAGTCCGCCAAGCCCTGCACCGATCACCACAACCGGGAAGTCTTTTTTGTTGGCAACAGCCCGGGCAAGTTTTCCAAAACCTGCCCAGTCTATGGCTGCGGCACTGCATGCCATGAGAAGGGTTTTTATAAAATTCCGCCGGGATACCGGTTTGGCCTCATTCATGGGATATCCTCCTTTTTTTAGGGTTATTTAATGGTGATTAAAATTTCTTTTTTTGCTGAATCCAGTTTAAATACTGCCTTTTCATATTCAGGAGGGCCCATGGACCCCCGGGCATCATTTGAAAATCCATACGCTTCCACCGGGATTCCGAAAAGCCGCTTATCCAGTTCTCCATTGCCGTTCTCATCATGAAACACCTTAACGGCATACTCCCCATAAGGAAGCGAAACCGTTTCCACGACTTTGTTGTTGACGATTTTAAAATCGTATCCCTTAAACGGCTTTCCATCTTCATAATTTGCTTTGGAATTGACAATGGCCACTTTGGCAATCCCGTTGGAATTCTCAAAGCCTGAAATGCTGATGACCAGATCAGCATTCCCGGTTTTGGCATCTTCGGCCAAAGCCGGGATGATGATGATGTGCGCCAGGATTATGAATGCCGCAATTAAATTGAACTGTTTCATGGAATGATTCTCCTTTTTTTGTTTTTGTTAGTACACCGTCAATCTGATTTAGCGATCATTATAACTGCCTTTTTGCGGATAACAATTTTGTTGAGACCACTGGTAAAAAAAAGGGAGTGAACAGGTAAAAACAAAACATGAACGGATGAGAGCCGAACGGATATTGTATTGATTTTCGAAAATAAACTTGTTAATTGATGATGCGATAAAGTCTTTTTCAACATGTTCATGTGACTAGTAAAGAGGGGATCCGCCTGATAATGAAAATCGGTTTGCTTGATCTTTTATGTGAAGATGCAACAAAATCTTATTTCAGGATGCCCCATGAGTTTTTCGTGACCAAGCAATATGCCGGCATTATGCCCCAGGCAGTAAGCGCCTGGTGCAGAAACCTCGGCCACCATGTCTGTTATGCAACCTATTATGGCCAAAAAGATCCTGCTGCGCTCCTTCCCTGCGATATGGATGCGGTGTTCATTTCCTGCTTTTCAAGGGGAAGCGGTCTTGCCTATGCCCTTGCCAAATTTTTTAAATTAAAAAACCCCCGAATTCTGACAATCCTCGGGGGCCCCCATGCCAAGCAGTTTTCAACCGATGCCCTGCGTTTTTTTGATGTGGTGGTCAAAGAATGTGATCAAACGCTGATAAAAGAGATTCTAACGGATTTACCCCGGGAAAAAATTGTAACAACCACCCGGAAATTACAAGATATCCCCGGTATTGAAGAGCGTCTGCCGGAAATCCGAATTGCGGGATTTTGGCGATCAAAGCCCATGCCCTTTTCCTTTATTCCTATTCTTTCCTCAACCGGTTGCCCGTTTTCATGCGATTTTTGTGTTGACTGGAAAACCTCCTATAACCCATTGCCCCTTGAAAGGGTGGAGCAGGACCTGTTATATGCGGCAACACATTTTCCCCAGGTC
>CAZWMY010000060.1:0-22742 GCA_964635025.1 uncultured Desulfobacula sp.
CAGAAGCCTAACCAATTGGCCCTGGATTAGTGACATCTTGAAAGATTAATGGTATTACAAAGTATTTATGATGCCAGGGCCAAATCCGGGAAAGTGGAAACGTTAATATATGGGTTTCATGGCGCTCATATAGGCCCGGAGTTCCTGGCCGATCCATTCAACTCCGGTGGAGCGGATGGCTTCGTTGACACGGATCAGCTCAATATTGTCCACACCGTTGTTTCGGGCATCCAGCCCTTTGCCGATGACACTTGCATCGAGATTTTTCATGAACCCGGAAAGCAGGGGAAGGGCTTTATGATTAAAGAGATAACACCCGTATTCTGCCGTGTCTGAAATCACCACATTCATTTCATAGAGTTTTTTCCGGGAAATCAGATTGGCAATGAGGGGAAGCTCATGCAGGGATTCATAATAGGCGGATTCCTCGCCGATCCCGGTCGCTACCATGGTATCAAAGGCAAGTTCAACCCCGGCTTTAACCAGGGCCACCATGAGGATGCCTTTGTCAAAATAATCCTGCTCCGGAATCATTTCATCCGTGGCTGTTGAGTTTTCAAAGGCGGTCTTGCCTGTTTCTTTCCGCCATTTTAAAAGATCGGCATCATCGTTTTTCCAGTCCTTCATCATGGTGCTTGAAAAATGGCCGGACATGATATTGTCCATATGCTCATGATAAAGCGGTTCAAGAATGGTTTTCAGTTCTTCTGCCAGATTAAAGGCCAGGATTTTGGCAGGGTTGGAGAGCCGGTCCATCATATGGGTGACCCCGCCATGCTTCAGGGCTTCGGTAATGGTTTCCCAGCCGTATTGGACCAGTTTTGAGGCAAACCCGGGATCAACCCCCTGTTCGATCATTTTGTCATAGCAGAGCAGTGATCCGGTCTGGAGAACACCGCAAAGAATGGTCTGCTCACCCATGAGATCGGATTTGACTTCGGCCACAAAGGAAGACTGAAGAACACCGGCCCTGTCGCCGCCGGTGCCGCAGGCATAGGCTTTGGCAAGCTCCATGCCTTCGCCCCTGGGGTCATTTTCCCGGTGAACGGCAATGAGGGTGGGCACACCGAATCCTCTTTTGTATTCCTGTCTGACTTCGGTTCCCGGCGATTTCGGGGCCACCATGATCACGGTGATGTCTTTTCGGATCTGCATGCCTTCTTCTACGATATTAAATCCGTGGGAATATGAGAGGCAGGCATTTTTTTTCATGAGCGGCATGACAGATTCAATGACGTGGGTGTGCTGTTTATCCGGGGTCAGGTTGATCAGAAGGTCGGCCGTGGGGATCAGTTCTTCATAGGTGCCCACCTGAAATCCGTTTTCCACGGCGTTTTTCCAGGACTGGCGTTTTTCTTTGATGGCGGCAGCCCGTAAGGTATAGGACACATCCAGCCCGCTGTCTCTCAGGTTCAGTCCCTGGTGAAGACCCTGTGCCCCGCATCCGACAATGACTATTTTTTTTCCTTTCAGTGCCTCGACCCCGTTGAATTCCGATGCATCCATGAGCCTGCACTGTCCGAGTTCCTGAAGTTGCAGCCTAAGCGGCAGCGAATTAAAATAATTTTGACCCATATCTACTCCTTGATGATTTAATGGCTTATGATTTTTAATCCGCTGTATGTATAATCTTATTTAATAGTTGCGTCAAATGAATCGTTTGCAATATCAAATATTAAAATTTGCAACATTACCGGATTATTAAGTCCTTTCCCATGGATTTAGAATCAGTTTTATGCGGTGAATAATTTTTCCCATACACCAGCCGCGTCAGTTCAGCCACTACAGCCCCCATTTCTTCTGCCTGGGCACTGAGTTCTTCTGCAGCAGCAGCTGATTCTTCTGAATTGCTTGCAATCACCTGGGTGATTTTATCCATCTCGGCAGTGGCAGCGGCAATCTGATCAAGGCCCTTTGCAACTTCAATGCTTGCAGATGTGATCCCTTCGGTTTTTTCCCCGATAATGGTGGCGCTTTCCACAATACCTTCAAAATTTTCGTTCATGGTGTCTATGGATACCGCCACCTGACCTATTCTCGAAATGGTTTCATCTAAAAGCTCCTGGGTGTTGTGGGCCGCCTTGGTTGACCGTATGGCCAGATTTCTGACCTCATCGGCCACCACTGCGAATCCGGCACCGGACTCTCCGGCGCGGGCAGCCTCCACTGCGGCATTCAGGGCCAAAAGATTGGTCTGAAAGGCAATTTGATCAATAGTTTTGATGATTTCTCCCATTTTATCGCCATCGGAAACGATCTGATTAATCTTGGTGGTGATTTCCACAATGGCCTTTAGAGACTGGCCCGATTTTTCGATATTCTGGTTCATTAATTCCTGGGTGCCTCGGGTCATCTCAGAGGTTTGCCTGCTGTGTGCCGAGATTTCATGAACAGAAGAAGAGGTTTCTTCAACCGTGGCGGCCTGTTCCGATGCATGCTCAGCCAGGGACTGACTGGATGTGGAAATTTCCCGGGCAGCATGGGCAACCTGTGTAGCTCCTTCATCAATACTGCCGGCAATGGTTTTTAAAATACCGTTTAAGCCTCGAACCGTCAGGAAAGAAAAGAGGGTTCCTGCAAAAATAGTGAAAATACTCAAATAAATAATTTTATTTTCTGAACCTTGAGCAGAGGACAGCATGATCTGATCGGACATGATATTATCCCTGGCGATTTTCCGGATTTCTTTTAACAGGGACTGGATTTCGGCCAAAGCCGGCAAGGTGTTTTCAGAATATATTTTTTTTGCAGTTTCAATTCCTTTTATTTTTTCAGAATGCCATAAAACAGCCTGATCAATTTTATCCAGGGTGGTTTGAGCGTGCTTCATTGTATTTTCAAGATAATAGGCATGGGCCTGGTCAAATTTTTTTTCCTTCATAAGGGACTTTATATTGCGGGCGCTTTCATGAAGCGCCTTGTGTGGCAGAGTCATTTCATCCAGAAACCGGGAAAACTCTTTATCCTCGTTTTTCAGGCGCAGGGTATTTTCCGAACTGATCCATTTGCCCAGGCCGCACTGGGTTGGGTCCAGCTGAATGTCCAGCTCCTCAGACCGGTTTAAGAGGGAGTCTTTAATCTTATGGGTCCATAAAAGATGGTCTATCTTTTTCTGGCTTAAAAACTCGCCCAGCCGGGTATCAACAGGTTGATATGCCGCTCCAATGGCTTTGGCGGATTCATGAAGCAGATAATGGGGTTTTTCGATAGCCAGAAAAGGCTTTTTAAGCGCCGGGACCAAAATCTCGGCCTTTTTTCGGCCCTCTCCATAAAGCCATTCCCCAAACCCGCATTTATGGTCATCGGTCTGTACATTCAAAATTGTTACCTTTTCGTCCGTGAGCAGGGCATTGACCTTGTTGACCCAGATCAGGTGATCCACTTCCTTTTGGGCCAGTATCCCGTCCAACCTGTTTCCTTCAATAACCTGGGAAGCATTTCCCACAATTTGCCTGAACCCGAAAATACCTGTTGCGCTCAGAGCCAGAAGCAAACAAAGAATAATCAGAAAACTTGCCGATATCCTTGTTCCGATTGTCAGATCATTTATTTTCATCATTCTCTCCTTTCATCAAACCATGACAACTCAGGCTTTTTGTATTTTGAACACGGTATCCAGCTTCAGCGTGAATAAAAGATCATAAATAGTGCCCGGGACATTGATGATTTCCATTGTTCCCCCTCCAATGGCAATATCCTTGTAAAATAATAACAATTTACCGATTCCTGCACTGCCGATATGGGTCACTTTTCCAAAATCAAAGACAATGCTTTTCACTGAAGTTTTATCCAGGGCATAAAAACCGGCTTTCAGTTTTTCCGCTCCCGGCCCGTCAATTTCGCCTTGAATGGTAAATCTTGCACTTGTCTGGCTTTTGTCGAGAGACATTTCCATGGTTCATCCTCCTTAGTGATATTGAATCATTTTTATGATTTTTAAACAGGTTTTGCATTTTTTCCCCAGATGGTTATGCCGGTGGGTTGGTTTCCCATATCTGCCCTGTCATCAAGGGTTTTTATTTTTTTCAGGGAAATGATTATATGGTTTCCGTTTCCTTTCCATTCAACATGGTCGGAAAAATGGCGGATTATAAAAAGACCCCGGCCACTGTCTTTTTCTATGTTTTCCGCCAAAGTCGGATCAGGCAGGTGAAGATAATCAAACCCTTTTCCCTGGTCCATGATCTCAAAAATAAAATCATTACGTGAAGAAAACCGAAATGTGACGGTTTTCCTGGGGTCTTTCCGATTCCCGTGCACCCAGGCATTGAGAAGGGCCTCTTCAACTATCATGGCGATTCTGTTTTTCATGTGCTGATAGGGCTTATTCCCCTTCTGGTCGAAAATCATGAAGAGTATCCCTTTGGTAATGATTGAAACTTCGGCAGCACTTTCAGGGGAAAAACCGATTGTAATAGCGTGTTGGATACTCTCAATTTCAATGCCGACAAGTGTTACATCATCTGAAGAGGTATTGACGGATTTTAGAGAGCCCTGTTTTGGCATTACCGTTTCCCTGCTGATGACGGATATACGTTCTAGAAGGGCATTTGTCAGAGTTGATACAGGTATTGAATCACCTGTTTCAGCATAAAAATCATCAATGATGTCCTGGACATGATGTATCAGTTCATCATTCGACAGGGTAGTGTTTAAATTCCGGATGGGCATTTCCGTTAACCCGTCCGTATAAAATAAAAGTTGATCATTTTCTTTAAGCTGGAAACAGGTTGAAACATAGGCGACGTTTTTTAAAAAGGGGATGGGCAGATGGTTTTTTTCATCCCCGGGTTGGGGTAAAAACCCTGCCTTATTGTCTCTGATCAGTATGAACGGGGGATGACCGGCCGAGATATAGCTCATCATCAGGGAATGGTGATCGATTGCAGCCGTGATGGAGGTGAAAAAATCATCTTCCTTAAAAAAACCGGATTCACATAATTGTTCATTCAGTTTTGCCATCACTTGTTCAAGAGGTATTTCCCGGCTGCTGAAAAGCAGCGCATTATGAAAAAGATCCGTATAGATGCTGCGAAGAAGACAATCGACCTCATGACCGGATTGGTCTTTCAGGCTGATAACCGTTTTTGGCTTATCAGGGTTGAAAAAATGCTGTAGCAGCAAATGATCTCCTCCTTCTGCATGACAGGGGATGGAGAGGATATCGGCAAAAAGACGGCTCTCGCCAGGCAAGCTGATATATCTGGGTGGTAAAGGGTTCACCAGGTTTAAAATGGATTTTGCCTTGTGAATGTCGACGACCTGCTTTTCAATAAACCGTTTCATATCGGTCAGGTCTGAAAAGCTTTGAACCCTTAAGATTCTTCCTTTGTGGTTTACACGGGCAACAGACAGGCGTATGTTAAGCGTTTCTCCTGATGCCGTTGTCAGCAGACAATCTTCCAAAGGTTTGCAGGAGTGCACATCCCCTTCCATCCATGGTTTTTCAAGATTGAAATACTTCTGGATGCCGGATTTCATCAGGTCTTCTTTGGTGCATCCGATAAGTTTTAATGCATGGGGGTTTGCATCAATAATATGTGGGCTTTTTTCATCGGTAATGATCACACCGGCCTCTACCGTAGACATGATGGCCTTTAAATACTGCTCATTTTCTTCTATGGCTCTGGCGGAATTTTTCCGGCTGGTGATATCCTTGAAATTTTCAACCACGCCCAGGATTTCTCCGGAAGCGGATTTAAACGGTGTGGCCGTCAAAATAAAAGATCGCTTTTCACCTGCGGCGGTTTCTTTTTCCACATCAATTTCAATATATTCCTCACCTTTAAGGATGCGTTTGAGCGTGCATTCCTGTGAAAAGCAATACCGGCCTTTAAAATGATCATGGCAAAGCCTGTTGATAAGCCGGTCTTTTTCAATACCGACAATCTTTGAAAATGTATCATTCACCCTTAAGATTTTAAAATTCGTATCAATGACCCTCATCCCGTCTGCCGCCGTATTAAAGATCTGGTTGAGTTCCGCATTGGTCAGGGTCAATTGGTCCGTGACGGCTTCAAGCTCTTTTGTGCGCTCTTTTACTTTGTTTTCCAGGGTTTTGTTCAGTTCAATGATTTTGTTGATGTAAAACCCGAAGCTGAAATGAAGGACTGCATAGGCGCCGATAATGAGGATCAGGGTCAGGGAGATGGACCGGATCAAAAAGGAGCGGTATCCTGTGATTTCATCGGAAATATCCTGAGCAATCAGGAACCAGGCAATGGAATCGCCCTCATAATCCTTTAAATTTCCCGACGTATACACAGCCACATGGCGATCGTTTATAATGCTTTGCTGAACGGATTTCCGGCTAAAGTCATAAAAATCGGTTACCTGGATAAAAAAAGCTCTGTTCTCATAAGGATTGATGGAAAACCCCTGGGTGTGAATTTCTTCTTTGCTTTTATCCTGAAAAGCCTCATTCAGGCTTTCATCTTTAATAATCCGGGCCACCTTGATCTTCATGGCGGTTTCAATATTTTCCACCACCTGTTCCGCCATAACGCCAAGTTCAGCCGCTCCGATATAATCACCGTTATAGAACATGGGCCGCGCAACCCTGTAGAACAACCCTTGTTTTCCGATCTCATATCCGGACACGGGTTGTTGGGTTTTATGAACCTGCATGATCATGGGGCGTATCTGTGTGAGATCGTCACCGAATTCTTCGGGCTTATGCATTCTCAAGAAAGAGTGACCTGAGGGGAGGTGAAAATGCATAAGAGAATAAAAATTGTTCTCGGATTTATATGCGTCATGAAAGGGCAGGGCATTCAGATAAAGTTCATCCCGGTTCCTGCCGGCAAAGGATGTGAGGATTTTCTCATTCCTGATAACGATATCAAGATGCGTATCATAAATCATATGGCTGTTTTTGACTGCTTCATCGATGAGGAAAATGGTCTTTTCCATGGTTTCGGCAATGGTTTTGTCCATGGTGTCCTGGTAGAGACGGATCCCCCAAAATAGATAAATCCCTGAAAGAATAAGGATAATGGTCATTATGGCCAAAATGGATTTTGTTTTTTCGTTCATCCGGACATTCCGATTCAGGACAGGCCTGTATCTTACCTGCTAAATGAGAAAAAATAACAATAAAAAATTGTACTGATGGAAAAAGCCGTTTTAAGGGTATTATGGAAGAAGAATGTAGCAGAATGCATTTTGCAGGGCAAGCGAAATCAACAGCGAAATAAAAAAGGTAAAGCCGGAAAGATTGAATTGAAATAAATTCATGTTGCTGTGGTTATGAATGTTTTTTCCTGATATTGCAAATATTGAAACAGAATGCTAAGGAGATTCATGGATATCCGGAATTTAAAGCTTTTCAGACATCTCGCCGCTACCCTTCATTTTGCTAGGACAAGCCAGGCCTGTTTTATTACACCGTCAGCACTGACACGGGTGATTCAGCGCCTTGAATCGGAGCTGGGTGAAACGCTTTTCCTTCGGAGCAACCGATCCGTGGAGCTGACCCCTGCGGGAGAGACATTTAAAAAATATGCCGATGATGTTCTCCAAAGGTGGGACAGGCTTCAGGATGAACTGTCTTCGGACACCATCCTCAAAGGGGAGCTGTCCATTTATTGTTCTGTGACCGCAGCCTACGGCATCCTTCCCGATATCATGGCAAAATACCGGCGGGCCCATCCCCAGGTCCGGATTCATCTTGAAACCGGTGATCCGGCACAGGCCCTCACCAAACTGTTTAACCAGGACGCAGACATGGTGATTGCTGCTCTTCCGGATAATCTTCCCGGGGATCTGGTGTTTCAGGTTCTGTCCGAGACTCCCCTTGTGTTTATTGCCCCGCTTCATTTTCCTGAAATCATTGTTGAAAAAGAGGGCCGGACCGATTGGGAAAAAACCCCTTTGATCATCCCGGATCACGGGCTTAGCCGGGACCGGATCGACCAGTGGTTTGCCAGGGAAAATTTTATTCCTTATATTTATTCCGAAGTGGCCGGTAATGAGGCCATTATCGTCATGGTGAGTCTTGGGTGCGGGCTTGGTCTTGTTCCCCGGATGGTGCTTGAAAAAAGCCCTTTTTTTGACCAGGTCCGGGTTCTGGATGAAAGCCCGGAGCTGCCGCCTTTTGTCATCGGGCTATGCACCCGGGACAAAAACCTTGTCAATCCCAGGGTAAGTGCTTTATGGCGTATTGCCGGTGAACGATGAAATGACGGCCCCCCTGCCAATAGAGGAACAGCTTCACGATATCCGCAACGCCCTTGAAACCCGCCGATGCGCAGTGGTAGAGGCGCCGCCGGGTGCAGGGAAAACCACACGGGTGCCTTTGGCGCTATTATCCGAACCCTGGCTGAAAGATAAAAAAATCATTCTGCTGGAACCCAGACGCCTTGCCGCCGTCACCTGTGCCGCCCATATGGCCTCCCTTCTAAAGGAAAAAGTGGGTGAGACCGTGGGATACCGGATCCGCCTGGATCACAAAATCGGCCCCAAAACCCGGATAGAAGTGGTTACGGAAGGGATTCTCACCCGGAAAATCCAGGCCGACCCTGCTCTTGAAAATATCGGCCTGGTCATTTTTGATGAATTCCATGAGAGAAATATCCACAGCGATCTGGGTCTTGCCCTGTGTCTGGAATCCTTTGAAGCCTTGAGAAATGATCTTCGTATTCTGGTCATGTCTGCCACCATCGATATCCGGGGTGTGTCAGAATTGATGAACCAGGCACCAATGATTGTTTCAAAAGGCAGAAGCTTTCCTGTCGATACCTTTTTTTGTCCTCCGGTCAATAAGCTGAAACGGCCTGTTTCCATTGAAACAGCATGCGAAACCGTTATCCGGCAGGCCGCCCTGGAAACCCGGGGGATATCCTTGTTTTTCTCCCCGGCGTGGGAGAAATAAAAACAGTTTTATCCCGGCTTAAGGAAACCCTTGGCCCCGGCTTTTTACTCCTGCCCCTGTATGGGGACTTGTCAGCCAAAGACCAGGCGATGGTTTTCCATCCTGCGGAGAAAAACTGGCGTAAAATAGTGCTTTCCACCGCCATTGCCGAAACCTCTGTCACCATTGACGGCATAACTGTTGTCATTGATTCGGGCCTTATGCGGGTGCCGCGGTTTTCCCCCGGAACCGGGATGAGCCTTCTTGAAACCCTCCCCGTATCCAGGGCATCTGCAGATCAAAGAAGGGGAAGGGCCGGCCGGACCTCCCCCGGAACCTGTTACCGGCTTTGGTCTGAATATGAACACGGGCTTTTAAAACCCTTTACGCGGCCGGAAATCCTGAGTGTGGATCTGACTGCCCTGGCCCTGGAACTGGCGGCCTGGGGAGTGCCTGACCCCCGGCAGTTAAAATGGCTGGACCCTCCGGAACCGGTTGCCTATGAGCAGGCCAAAACCCTTCTCAAAGACCTGGGCGCCCTGGATGAGCAGGGGCAGCTCACTGCGCATGGAAAAAAAATGGCAAATACAGGGCTCCATCCAAGATTGTCCCACATGGTCGTCAAAGGGATTGAAAAAGGCGAAGGCCCTCTTGCATGCAGGCTTGCCTCTTTTCTCAATGAACGGGATTTCTTAAGTTTTGACCGCAATGAAAATGATCCGGATATCCGTCTTCGGCTGTTGCTGCTGGAGGATGAGAGTCAAAGAAAAAAACCTGTTGAAAAAGGATTTAAACTCCACAAAGGCATCATCAAAAGGATTTTCGAATCTGAAAAAAAGATGATGAAGGATTTTAATATCCAACCGGCCCGGCCGAATCCGGATATGGCCGGCGCCCTCCTCGCCCATGCCTATCCCGACCGGATCGCAAAAAAAAGAAACGAAAAAGATCATGGCTTTTTAACGGCTTCGGGAAAAGGGGTATATTTTAGCAGAACAAACAGCGTTTCCATGCACGATTATATTGTGGCCGCGCATCTGGACGGCAGCCCCCGCAATTCAAAAATTTTTCTTGCCGCCCCCTTTTCAAGGGAAGGCCTGAAAGAAGAATTTGAAGACCGGTTGAAAATAGAACACGCCCTTTTTTTTGATAAGAAAACAAGTTCCATCAAAGCAAATGACGAAATACGGTTTGGCGCCCTTGTGGTGGAAGACCGCCCTGCACCTGATATGGATCAGGACAAAGCCTGTGATGTCCTGATCAAAGAAATCCGTAAAAAAGGAATCTCCATCCTGCCCTGGAATAAAAAGCTCACAAGCCTAAAAGACCGGGCCGTGTTTTTAAAACAGTCGGGCATTCTCCCTGATCTTCCCGATGTTTCGGACAAAACCCTGGAAGAGGGAATGGAAACCTGGCTCAAACCCTTTCTCATGGGCATCTTGTCCTTTAAGGAACTGGAACGTATGGATCTTGACGCAGCTTTTTTAACCTTTCTTCCCCGGGGCGTTCAAAAAAAGATCGAAACCCTTGCCCCCACCCACATGGTTGTCCCCAGTGGGTCAGTCCTGCCCCTGACCTACCGGGGCGATCACGGCATCCTGGAAAGCCCTGTTCTTTTTGTCCGGCTCCAGGAAATGTTCGGATGCCGGACAACACCGAAAATAGCAGGCCGGGCCGTGACCCTTCATCTTTTGTCGCCTGCCGGACGGCCGGTCCAGATCACCAAGGATATTGAAAGCTTTTGGAAAAACGCATACAGCGATGTGAAAAAAGATCTCATGGGCCGGTATCCCAAACATTTCTGGCCTGAAAACCCTTTGGATGCCCTGCCCACAAACCGTGTAAAAAAAAGGAATGCTTGAAACAGGAGAACATTTTCTTGCGCAAACGCCTGAAACAGGTTAGAAATATGGAAAATACGATTGTCAACCCGTGAGATAAAGATGGCGGATGGATATTAAATACTGCACTTCCTGTGGCGCTTTGACCCAATTGCATATACCGCCGGACGATGATCATGTCCGGGCTGTCTGCTCCAATTGTGGCCTGGTTCATTATAAAAACCCCAAAATGGTGGTGGGCTGCATCCCGGAATGGGAGGGAAAGATTCTGCTCTGTAAACGGAATATCGAACCCAGAATCGGTAAATGGACCCTTCCGGCCGGATATCTTGAAAACGGGGAATCCGTGCAGGCGGGCGCCATTCGTGAAACAAGAGAAGAAGCCTTGGCCGAGGTAAGGATTATCAACCCTTATCGCCTCTTTAATATTTTGTTTGTGGATCAGATTTATTTTATGTTCAGGGCTGCCATGACATCGGATCACTTCGGCCCCACCAGCGAGAGCAGCGATGTCCGGCTCTTTGATGAAAAAGACATCCCTTGGGATGAGATTGCTTTTGCAGTGATATGGCAGACCCTTGAGCATTATTTCAGGGACAGAAAAAAAAGGCGGTACCCTTTTAAAATATTTGATCTCGGCCAGGCCGGGGGTTGATGAAATCCTTATCCTCAAAGGAAAAGCATGGAACAGCTTGATTATGATATGAAGATTTTAATTGTGGATGACAGCCAATCCATGCTGCGAATCATTAGAAAATTTTTTGAAAACAACGGGTTTCGCCACATCCTGGAAGCAACCAATGGCATTGAGGCCCTGGAAAGGATTCAAAATGAAAATGCATTCCATTTGATTGTTTCGGATCTGAATATGCCCCGGATGAACGGGTTTGAATTATTGAAAATCACCAAGAAAGACAATCGCACAAAAGACATCCCTTTTGTCATGCTGACGGTGGAAGCTATCCAGAGAACCATGAACACTGCCATTGACATGGGGGTTGACAGCTATATCGTAAAACCCGTAACAGAAAAAATATTCATGGATGAAATTTTCAGGGTTATCCGAAAGAAAAAATAAAGGCCAAGCAGATTAGGAGTTTGATCTATTTTATCAGGCTGGATGTAAAATTTACAAAAATTTCCTTATCGAATTTTCCGGCTTTTACCTCTTCTTTGATCAGACGTAATGTGTCATAGGGCGCTTTTGCCTTTCTGAAATCTTTACCCCTGTAGGTCAGCGATTCATAGCAATCAATAATACCGATGAGCTTGCTCTCTGCTGTAATTTTGGTGATTCCGTTGGGGTAACCGCTGCCGTCAATTCTTTCATGGTGCTCCAGGGCGATGGTGGCAACCAAAACATCAAAATCCGTTTCAGTGATGATCAGGTCATGGCCTATAACTGCATGGTTTTTATAGGTATTAAATTCCTTGTCGGTCAATTTCAAATGGGTTTCCAGTATGGTTTTATCGATCCGGGAAGTTCCGATATCATGCAGCAGACCGCAAAGGGTCAATAGCTTGATCTTATTTTCATCAAGCCTGTGAAAAAAACAAAACTGCAGGATCAAAGCCATGAGATTGACGGTATGTTCGACAATGATCGAAGAATTACCGGCAATCCGGGTCAGGTATTCAATGGATTTATAGTCCTTGCTATACCCTTCCACCAGGATTTCAATGGTGTCCGGCAAGGTATTCAGCATTTTTGACTGATGCGGATGCAAGGCTTCTTCCACTATCCTGCAAAGGGTGTGTTTGATTTGTGTTAGCCCTTTTGATGCAATGTTGTTTATCAGATCCCTGTTCAAGGCAAAAGAGAGCTCGGCCAATGCAGCCTCTCTGTCTTTGGCTGCAATATACAGGTCCGGATGTTTATTCTCCTCTGTCTCATTCCCATCAAGGCGTTGGCCTGTTTCCTTATATAATGAAAAAGCGTTTTCATTGCCCCGGCAATAAAAAGGGGTTTTTTCAAATAAACGGATTTGAGATGGTTTTACGAGTATATAGTCTGCCTCTTCCATTACTACAGGATGCCCTTTAAAATATCAAACCGGTCAAAGGGTGGCATGATGCAGGCCCCGGAAAAAAATGTTTTTGCAAGCAAAAGCATTTGCTTTGCCTGGAGGGTTCCTGTTTTTACAGGATCTTCGGTTTTTTCCATGGCTTTTCTCAGAGGCTCGGGAACAGCGATACCGGCTACTTTATCATTCAGAAAAACTGCGTGCTTATAGGAGAGAAGAGGCAGAATGCCCATAATCACGGGAAGCTTCAGATGCTTTACGCCGTCATGGATTTTTTTTGCAGTGTCTTCATCATACACCGGCTGGGTTACAATAAACCGGCAGCCTGCGGCTGCTTTTTTTTCAAGCCGCCCGATTTCGTGATCAAGTCCGTTGAATTCAGGTCTGAAATCCAGAACCGCGCCGGTAAAAAGCCCGGAATCCTTGGCCAGGGAAATAAGGTCACAGACATTTAAATCCGCCACTGTGGTGGTTTCTTGTGTCCCTGCGGCAGAAGGGTCTCCGGTCACGGCAATCACTGTGTCAATCCCAAGGGCTTTGGCGCCCCAGAGTTCGCTTTGCAGTCCAAGCCGGTTATGATCCCTGGTGGTGCAATGCAGGATGGCTTTGCGGCCTGTGGCGGTTTGAATGAGATGGCAAAATACCATGGCGCTCATCCGCGGTTTTGCCACCGGGTTGGAGGCCACGCTGAAAGCATGAAAATCAAGCTTGTTTAAGCTTTGGAGCTTTTCAAGAAGAAGTGCGGGGTCGTTGCCTTTGGGCGGCACCACCTCGATGGTGATGATAAATTCATCCGGATCTGAAAAAAGAAGCGGCATATTTTTTTCCTTTTAGCGAGTCTGTTCCGAAATGGTTTTACAGATTTCTGCAACGAGACAGACCATGTGATCGATGCTGGCAAGATCGGCATATTCATCAGGCCTGTGGGAATTGCCGCCCACAATGCCCATGCCGTCAATGGTGGGCGTACCGGCAAAAGAGGTGTAATTGCCGTCCGAACATCCGCCGGTGGATATGGCTTCCATGGGCAGCCCCATGGTTTTGCCGGTGGATTGGACAAGATCCCAGAGCTTTTGGGTGGATTCTCCCGGTTCCATGGGGGGGCGATCGACATGCCCCTGGACAGTGATTTTTGACCCCTTAAATAAGGTATTATCCCCCAGAGCCCTGAAGAACGCTTCAACCCGCTCTTTTTCATCCTGCCTGGAAATCCGGATATCGACGGATGCCCTGGCCAGGGCCGGGATGATATTGACCTTGTCCCCGCCGGATATAACCGTGACCTGGGCCGTGGTGCCTTTGTCATTTTTATTTAATTCATTGATCCGGACAACCTGGTGGGCCAGCTCCACCACAGCATTGACTCCTTTTTCAGGATCAGCCCCGGCATGGGCCTCCATTCCCTTTACGGTCACATGAAAAGAACCCCCGCCTTTTCTTTGCAGTACAAACCGGTAACCGGGCCGGCACGGTTCAAACACAAAGGTCCGAAGGCTTTTTTGGGCTGTTTCCATGATCCATTCCTTGGATGCATGGGACCCGGTTTCTTCGTCCCCATTGAATGCGACGCAGATGGAAAGAGCGTCTAAAAGGCCGTCCTGTTTCAAGGCTTCAACCGCATGGAGCACCACCAGGAGTCCGCCCTTCATATCACAGACACCGGGACCAAAGGCTTTGCCGTCCTGGATGGAAAAAGGGCGTTTTGCAGCTTCCCCTTCCGGGAATACCGTGTCCATGTGACCGAGAAACATGACATCAAAGGGTTTTCCTTCTTTTTTATGTTCGGCATAAAGACAGGGGATTTTTTCATCCCCCAGAAACATCACCCAGGTCTCAAGCCCAAGTGCCTTAAACCGGGTTTCAAAAAACCGGGCCACTTTTTCAATCCCGTTTTTATTGTCGCTGCTGGAGTCCATATTCACTATGGTTTGAAAATCGGTGATAAACTGTTCGTGCCGGGAAGCAATATAGGGGTTCATTTTTAACTCCGTTTTTTATTCTTATATCAAGCTGTAATACCGTAAAAAAAATACATGAGGGTCATGACCACGATGATGAATAATAAAGAGATACCGGAACCGGCCCGGATATAGTCCACCACCTTGTATCCGCCGGGCCTCATGATCAGGGCGTTCACCTGGTGGGTGGGCAGGATAAAGGTATTGGAGGCGGCCAGGGCCACCAGAAGCGCCGCCATCCTCGGATCAGCCCCGGTCTGAAGCGCCATGTTCATGGCCAGGGGAATCATGAGAACCGTGGCACCCACATTGGAGGTCACCAGGGTGAAAAAAGAGGTCAGAAGGCCGATGAGCAAAAACAGGACCAGGGGGGTGAGAAAGGACTGCATGAGATGGGCAAGCGTTGTGGAAAGATAAAGGGCAGCCCCGGTTTTTTCAAAGGCAAGACCCAGGGGGATGAGTCCTGCCAAAAGAAATACCGTCATCCAGTCAATGCCGCGGTAAGCCTCATCCAGGGTGAGGACCCGGGTCAGGATCATGGCGATGGCTCCGGAAAGAAGGGCAATGGGCAGCTGAACCTTGAATCCCATGGTCAGAACCAGGGAAAAGATAAAACATCCCGCTGCTATGGCTGATTTTTCAGGAATAAGGACCGTATTCTTGATATGCTCGGTAAAGGCCAGATCTTTTTTTTGCCGGAGAAGATGAAATTTTTCCCATTCCCCGAACAGGAGAAGGGCGTCGCCGGGCTGGATTTTTGTTTCCGAAATGTCTTCAAAAAGGACAGTGTTTCTTCTGTAAAGGGCAATGGGGTTGACCTGGTACCGTTTTCTGAAATAAATCTGGTGAAGGGTTTTTCCCACGAGCTCGGATCTGGGGGTGACAACGGCTTCGATAACGCCTGTGTTGTCAGGGGAGAGGATTTCATCCATATGGCTCAGCTCATCGTGCAATTCCCAGCCCAGATCCGTTTTGAGGCGCTGGATATGATCCGGATTGCTGATGATGCCGAGAACATCCCCGGGTTCAATAATATCCGCCCTGGACGGGACATGGATGGTTAATCTTTTGCCTTCCGGTCCTTTTTTACAGATGCAGATGACCGTGGAATGGTATTTGGGCCGGATAAAAAGTTCATCCAGCCGTTTGGTCACAAAAGTATCCGGCACGGTCAGTTCATAGGCCTGATGGATTTCCCGGCCATAGGTGCATTCAAGCTCATGGTCCAGAAGACAAAGGTCATCATCCTTTATGGGAACGGCCGGCAACACGATTTTCCTGAAAATCATAAAATAGGCAATGGCGGCGGCCACAAGGACAATGCCGATGGGGGTGACGCTGAAAAGGCCAAAAGGTTCAAAGGGCTTTCCTCCGACAAGGTCACGGCTGTTGGACCAGAAAGAGGCCATAAGGTCGTTCAAAAGGATAAGGGGGCTTGAGCCGATCAGGGTGACGCACCCGCCAAGAACCGTGGCATACCCCATGGGGATGAGGATTCTGGATACGGGAACATTGACCTGACGGCAGATCCGGTTGGCAACGGGGAGAAAAAGGGCTGCCGCCCCGATATTCTGCATAAAACTTGAGATAAAGGCGACAGACAGAGAAATGAGTGCCATTATCCTTGCCTCACTTTTACCGGCAATTTTGATGATGATCCGGGCCAGGTTGTTCATAACCCCTGTTTTATCAAGACCTTCACCGATAATGAGCACTGCGATGATGGACACCACGGCACTGGAACTTAAGCCGGAAATGGCATCGCCAGGAGAAATCACCCCGGACAACGGCAACAGCACCATCATGAGCAGCCCCACCATATCCACCCGGACCACATCGAAAATAAAGAGAAAGGTCACGAGTATTAAAAAACCGAATACGATCGTCATGTTCGGTGTGATGGGGATGGGTGTCATTTTATCCTCTGTTTTTTAATTTTCTGTTTTTTTTTCCGACTTTATGTAAGAATACGACAATAGTCAACACCTGTCAGGAAAGATCCTTCAACTGACAGGCAGGATAAACGTCGTGAACACCAGCGAGGAACAACATATGAAAAAAACCGGTGAAGTCCTTATGGGCAGGGATTCTTTTGAAGAAATCCTCATGGGCAATGAGGCTGTTGTCAGGGCCATGATTGAAACCGGCACAAAGGTGGTGGCATCCTATCCCGGTTCTCCTACCCCTGAGATCGCCGCTGCCATCCTTAGCATCCCTGAAGATCAGCGACCCTTTTATTTTGAATTTTCCGTCAATGAAAAAGTGGCAACGGAAGTGGCATTCGGTGCCGCCCTGAACGGGAATTTGTCCTGTGCTTTTTTTAAGAGTGTGGGGCTGAACGTGGCCCTGGACAGCTTTGTCCAGTTAAGTCTTTTGAACATCATCGGCGGCATGGTGGTGGTTCTGGGTGATGATCCGGGGGCCAATTCATCCCAGAACGAACAGGACAACCGGAATGTCTATAAGATGTCCAGGGTGACGGTGCTGGAACCTTCATCCCCCAAAGAAGCCTATGAATATTATAAGCTTGCCGCAGCCCTGGCAAAAAAGGAACAGACCGTTGTGGTCTTAAGGCTCACCACCCATGTCTGCCATGCACGGCAAAAAATAAAGTTCAGCGCTTATAAAACCCCGGTGCCCGCCAGGACGGATTTCAGCCGGGACAACGGCCCTTATATTCCCTTGACCGTCCTGGCCCTGGATATGAAACGAAAATCCATTCAAAAGCTGAAGCGGGCCGGTGAGTATATCAAAGAGGTGGGTCTGAACACCCAAATCAAATCAAAAGACAGCAAAAATAAGGGCATCATCACCTCAGGCCTCACCTATCTGTCGGTCCTGGATGTGCTTGAACTCAGCTCATACCGGCCGGATATCCTGAAACTCGGGGCGGTAAACCCCCTGGATGAGGAGAGCATTCTTTCATTTTTAAACTCCCATGATGAGGTTCTGATTCTGGAAGAGCTGGATGATATCCTTGAACTTCAGATCAAGGCCCTGGCCTATGATCATGGCGTGAAAACAAAAATTGCCGGCAAAACCGAAGATGAGGATTTTGTGGGTGAATACACGCCGGATAAAACCAGGGATAAGATTTCTGCGGTGTGGCCGGATATGGTGTCACCCCCGCCGCTGCTGCCTTCCTTGCCTTTTCCCATACCGCCGAGACCGGCCCAGATGTGTCCCGGCTGCGGTCACAGGAGCGCGTTTTTTGCCATCAAAAAAGCCCTGGAAAAAGAAGATGTCACCGTGGCGGATATCGGCTGCCATACGCTTGGCTATATGCCGCCCTATGAAATGGGTGAGATTCTGTTGTGCATGGGGTCTTCCAGCGGCATGGCCTCAGGCCTGTCTCTTTTCAACGACAAAAAACGGGTGGTGGCCTTTTTAGGGGATTCCACCTTTTTCCATGCAGGGCTTCCCGGTCTCATCAATACCCTTTTCAACCGGCACAATATCACTCTCATCCTCATGGAAAACGGCACCACAGCCATGACAGGCCACCAGGACCATGCCGGCAGTGTCATCCCGGTTGAAAATCTTTTAAAAGGCCTTGGCATTGAAAGCATCCTTTCCTGTGACACCTACAGCCAGTCAAAGCTGACGGAACTGGTCAAAACCTCCATGGCCATCAAGGGCATCAGCGTGGTGATCGCCAAACACCCCTGTATGCTCAAATTCACCCGGCACAAAAGAAAACAAGAAGGATTTGTTCAATCCCATGTGGACATAGACCCGGAAATCTGCAACCAGACCCATGACTGCGTGGAGCGCTTCGGCTGCCCGACCTTTATCCGGAAACCCGACGGCAGAGTCACCACCAACCTGGATCTGTGCATCGGGGACGGATCATGCCGCCAGACCTGTCCTGAAAAAGCCATTGTTTTTGGAAAGGAGGCAAAATGAAGCCCTTTAATATTCATATCATTGGTGTGGGCGGTCAGGGCATTGGTCTTTTAAGCCAGGCCCTGCTCAGGGGCATCGATCATGCAGGCATTAACGCCATTGCCGTGGATACCCACGGGCTTGCCCAGCGCGGCGGCATCGTCATATCACAGATCCGGTGCGGTGATCATGTTCATTCTCCGCTTATCATGAAAAACAGCGCAGATCTCATCCTTGGCATGGAAATCCATGAGGCCCTTCGGGGCGCTTCCCTTTACCTGAAAAAAGGCGGCGCACTTGTTTTTCTGGATGTATCCTGGCAGCCGCTTTCCGTGCGGCTTGGCCAGACCCCTGAAATTACGCTGGAAAATGTTGAAACTGCTTGCCAAATCGCCGGTGCAAAGGCCATCCGGGTGGAAATCAAAACCATGGAAGATGCCCGCATGCAGAACATGGCCCTCCTGGGTGCCGTATCAAAACACGGCCTCATTCCCGGTGTATCAAAACAGCATTATGATGCGGCCCTGGATGACCTTCTCTCCGGCGATATGTTCAAAAAAAACCAGGCCGTGTTTAACTCCTTTGCGGTTTGAGAACATGGACATCATCCGCAGGGTTTCTGGCCCTTTTAACCTGAACACATATGTTCTTATCTGCAAGAACACCAGAGAAACAGTGATTATTGATCCTGGCGGGTCAACAGAATCAATACTCAGCCTGATAAAGGAAAAAAATCTCATCCCTGTGAGGATACTTAATACTCACGGCCATGCTGACCAGATTTTTTCCACCGTGTCATTTAAAAAGATGTTTCCGGTTCCATCCTGTCTTCATGAAGCAGATGACGATTTTTTCAAAGACCCGGAAGTTCGGGAAAAAACAAGAAAGGCCGTGGGGCTTCCTCCTCCGTATCCGGCAGATATCCGGCTTGCTCATGGCAATGTGATCCGGTTCGGCAAATGCTTTTTAACGGTGCTGCACACCCCAGGCCACACTCCCGGATCAGCCTGCTTTTTGTGCGAGGAACATCTTTTCACCGGTGATGCCATCTTTGTCGGTGAAGCGGGCCGGACAGACCTTCCCGGCGGCAACCTACCCCTTTTGATCGAGTCCATCAAGACAAGGATCATTCCCCTGGATAAAAAGACCATTATCCATCCCGGCCACCATCATGGTGAGGAATTTGAATCCACCCTGGAAAAAGAAATGGCGGAAAATATCTATATCACGGATTTTATTCTGAATTCATGAAACTCATAGCTGATAATCTTCGCATTACAAAACCGGAAATCAGGCAGGCGCTGAGAACCCGTGATCCAAGGCCGGTGCAGGAACTGGTGAGAAAGTGCACAGCAGCAGGTGCCTTTGCCATTGATGTCAACGCAGGGCCCCTGGGGAAAAATCCCGAAGCGGACATGCGGTTTTTTATTGAAGCTGTGGAGAGTGTAACCGATCTGCCGTTACTGATAGACACATCCAACCTCATGGCCATGCGGGCAGGGCTTGAGGCGGCAAAGAACCGGGCCATCATCAACGGGTTTTCCCTTGAACCCCATAAGCTTAAAAAAATTCTGCCACTGGCAAAAGAATTTAATACCGATATTGTGGGCTTTTTATTGTATCCGGAAAGCCGGGTTCCCAAAACCGAAACAGAGCGGTTTGAGATTGCCCTGGAATTGATGGAAAAAGCCGAAGCCGCCGATGTGGCAAAAGAACGGGTGATCATTGATCCGGTCGTGCCGCCCCTGGTATGGGAAGATGGGATTGTCCAGGCCAGAAGCGTTTTGAATGTGATCCGGGCTTTGCCGGAATTGCTGGGATTTCCCATCCGGACCATAGGCGGGGTCTCCAATCTTTGCACCGGGGCAAAAGACAAGGCCAAAAGACGGCTTTTGGAACAAAGCTATGTGGCCATGCTGGCCTCGGCCGGTCTCAGCTTTGCCCTCATGGATATTCTGGATACGGAACTTGTCCGGTCTGCATGGGTATCGGGGATTCTGGCCAAAGAAGAGATCTTTTCCTGGGGCATGGTTCCAGATGGTTAAAAAAGGGAAAATATGAACACCTCTAAGGGAATCACTATTTTGCTCCGGCCTCGTCTGAGTGCATTTACCTCTGCCGCGACGGTTATTTCATAGGAGCGGTAATGATGAGCCATTCCATCAACGAGGGCATCAAAAACGACAACGGGGTAATCATCCCTGCGCAGCCAAAATATAGGGACATAAGGAGTGATGGTACGACGCCTGTATTTCTAAGAATAGATTAATGTGCTGTATAAGTCTGGATGGAGCCGGCTCCTTACAGTCAAATCTCATCCGGGCCTTCAGATGCCCGGAAAAAAGGAAGATAATTATATGGGTAATAAAACAAACATTTTGGATTCCATCGGGAACACGCCTCTGATTGAGCTGTCCCGCGTTATGCCGGACGGGTGCGCGCGGATACTTATAAAGCTCGAAAGCCATAACCCGACCGGCAGCATGAAGGACCGCATGGCCCTTGCCGTTGTCCAAGGGGCTGTAAGGCGCGGGGTTCTCCCTCCTCACGGAACCGTTATTGAATATACCGGCGGCAGTACCGGTACCTCGCTTGCATTTGTATGTGCCGCCATGGGGTATAGCCTGTCGATTGTGACGTCTGATGCGTTTTCCCTTGAAAAGCGGGATCATATGCGGGCGCTTGGCGCCCATGTTCTGGAACTTCCCAGCGAAGGGGGGAAAACAACCAAGGAGCTCATTTTGCGGATGATTTCAAAGGCAAAGGAATTAAACGCTTCTTCTGATACTTTTTTTGCGGATCAATTCAACAATCCGGATGCAGCTTTCGGTTATGCGTCCATGGCCTATGAAATATGGGCCCAGTCGGGTAAAAAAATCGATGCCTTTGTCCAATCCGTGGGAACTGCACAATGCATAAAAGGAGTTTCCGGTGCCTTGCGTGAAAAAAACAGCCGGATTCACGTGGCAGCAGTGGAGCCTGCCGAATCCCCGGTTCTTTCAGGAGGTGCACCGGGCGCTCACAACATTGAGGGTGTGGGGCCGGGGTTTGTGCCGCCCATCTGGAATGCAGGCATGGCTGATGAAATCATCACGGTTTCAACCCATGAAGCAAAGGAGATGGCGCAGCGTCTGGCAAAGGAAGAAGCGCTGTTTGCCGGTACATCCACAGGCGCCAATATTGTGGCGGCAATTCAGGTTGCCAAGCGTTTGGGAACCGGGCATACAGTCGTGACCATTGCCTGTGATTCAGGCCTGAAATATCTGTCAAAGGAAAAAGTTCTTCCGGGTCTTGAAAAAGATGAGACGCGGGCTGATACCTGCACTATCCGGACCATGAAGCCGGGAGATCTCGGCTATGTGGCCTCCAGCCATATGATGCTTTACGCTGCCGAGTATCAGTTTGATCATACCTTTGAATTTTATGTCGGGGAAGCGGTCATGGCCTTTGCCAAAAAATTTGACCCTGAAAAAGAAAATCTCTGGATCGCGGAGAGCCGGGACCGGCGCATGGGGTCCATTGCCATTGTGAACAACGGCAATGGGGTGGCCCAGCTTCGCTGGCTTCTGGTGGAAGCGGCGGCAAGGGGGTGCGGCCTGGGCGAAAAACTGGTGGAAACGGCAGTGGGGTTTGCAAGAGAAAAAAAATATGAAAAAATCATCCTCATGACCATTGATTTTCTGACCCCGGCCAGGCGCTTATATGAAAAATTCGGCTTTTACCAGGTTTCTTCAGAAGAGACTGTTGAATGGGGAAGACAGATGGCCATTGAATATCTGGAGCTTAAACTCTAGGGCGGTTCGCCCTGAAAAGCCCATCAGCCAAAAATGGTCAGACCTGCGCCGGTAATGGCCAAAGCAATGGCAAGGGTCTTATGGCCCGTGATTTTTTCTTTCAGGAAAAGGGCGGCCAGGATAAAAATAAAAATGGTGGACATCTGGTTTAAAATGGCGGCTTGCGAAGCTGTGGTGTTTTTCATACCCGCCACCCAGCACAGAAGCGCCAGATAATTGCCTGAAATGGAGGCAGGAAGAGCAATAAGCCAGCTTTTTGAGAATTTGAGCTCCCGGATGTACTCTTTTCGTTTGGGGTGGCAGAAAAGATAAATCAGAAGAGATGCCGTTCCGGCCCAGGGTAATCGCAAGTAACTTTGCCATAGGAAGCTCTGGCTTGAGCGAATATT
>CAZWMY010000061.1:0-22373 GCA_964635025.1 uncultured Desulfobacula sp.
GGCGGCATTAAAGGATTCATATTTTATTGAGAAGCATCTCTACCCCAATGTGGATTTTTATTCCGGCATCATGTTGAGAGCCCTGGGAATTCCCACCAATATGTTTACGGTCATGTTTGCCATTGGCCGTCTGCCTGGGTGGATAGCCCAATGGAAGGAAGATGTAACCGATCCTGAGATGAAAATCACACGGCCCCGCCAGGTTTATACCGGGAGCCTTCAAAGGGATTATGTTCCCATGAATAAAAGAGGATAAAGCCAAAAGCCATGGTTCAGGTCATTGCCCACAGGGGAGCCAGAAGCATTGCACCTGAAAACACCCTGAAGGCGGCCCAAATTGCCTATGAAACCGGTGCAGATCTCTGGGAGACAGATGTGAACATCACCCGGGACGGGCGCCTCATCCTTTTCCACGATGATACCCTGCTGCGGTGTACGGATGCCAAAAAAAAATTTCCCTCCAAATCATCTTATCATGTATATGCCTTTGATTTGGATGAGATCAGGACCCTGGATGCAGGGTCCTATTTTATTGAAACCGATCCATTTTACGAGATATCAAAAGGAAATATCACAGGGGAAATGAAAGCCTCTTTTTTTGGAGAACCCATTCCCACACTGGAAGATGGACTGCGGCTGACCCTTGAAAAAAACTGGAAAATCAACCTGGAACTGAAATTCTTTCCTAATGCGGAAAACAATTCAACCCTAGTTGAACAAACCCTATCCGTTATTAGACAAACCAGGCTCCCCCTGAGCCAAGTGATCATATCTTCTTTTCATCATCCCTGGCTTTTGCAGATCATAAAAAAAGAACCCCTGCTTGAAGTCCAGGCTCTGGTGGGTGACAATGACACAGAGCCTCTGGATTTCAAGGATTTTTCTTTTTCAACCTATAATGTCAACGCTGCCCTGATCCGCCCGGATCAGATCAGGGCGCTTAAAGATATGGGCAAAAAGATCAACCTGTTTACGGTGAACGATCCAAAGGCGTTTTCTATGTTTGCCGGTCTTGGGGTGGACGGCATATTTACCGATTTCCCGCAGAGGTTTGCAAAAAAGGCTTAACCCAAAAGGCGTTATCGGATCAATCGAAAAATTCCCTGAAAGCCTTGATGGTCTCTTCAATGTCTTCCCCTGAAATATCAAGGTGGGTGACAAGTCTTAAATGATTGGATGAGTCGATAATGATTTGTCTTTCTTTCATAAAGCTGCAAAGCTTTTTCATATCCGCCTTGATGTCTGCAAAAAGGATATTGGTTTGAACGATTGCCGTGTTCACCTTTATGCCGTTAATCCGTGCAAGTCCTTTGGCAAGGGCCAAAGCATTGTCATGGTCCTCTTTTAGCCGTTCAATATGATGGGTCAGGGCATAGATGCCGGCAGCGGCCAGAATTCCGGCCTGGCGCATGCCGCCGCCCAGGAGTTTGCGCCATCGCCGGGCTTTTTTTATCTTTTCTGCTGATCCGCACAGAACCGATCCCACTGGGGCGCCAAGGCCCTTTGAAAGACAACAGGAAATGGTGTCAAAATATTTTGTGATTTCCCTGACATCCACTCCAAGTTTGACGGATGCGTTAAATATACGTGCACCATCCAGATGCAGCATCAAACCTTTGTCACGGGCAAATTTTTTTGCTTCCCTGAGATAGTCAAGTGGCAGAACCTTTCCCATATGGGTGTTTTCAAGGCAGAGGAGCTTTGTCCGGGCATAATGATGGTCATCGGGTTTTATGGCCCCGGATACTTTTTGAAGATTCAGGGTACCATCCTCTTCAAAATCCAGGGGCTGGGGCTGGATACTGCCCAGAACGGCTGCACCGCCGCCTTCATATCGATAGGTATGGGCATACTGGCCCACAATATATTCATCCCCTCTTTCACAATGGGCCATAAGCGCCAGAAGATTGCTCTGGGTGCCGCTGGTGCAGAAAATCGCCGATTCCGTCCCCAGCATATCTGCGGCCAGGGCTTCAAGCTCATTAACAGTGGGGTCTTCGCCATACACATCGTCTCCGACTTTTGCATCCATCATAACCTTGAGCATTCCGGCAGAGGGTTTTGTAACGGTATCGCTTCTTAAATCAATGGGTTTCATGGGTCTCCTTTTATTTTTTAGTCCTGGGTTCGGCAATGGAAATCTCATACATTCCATCCTCGCTGAAAAGAAGGGAAAACCAGAATTCTTTCCCCTCTTTTGTCATTACAGCTGTAATCAGGTCCTTTTCCTTATATATAATTTTGCAGCCCTTGAGGGTCATCTCGGTTTCATAATAATTATGGATTTTTGCCATACTGACCCCTAAAGCCTCTTTTTTTGGATAATAATTGATCCAGGTTACCCTTCCTTTTATGATTTTGATCAGGTCACCTTTTTTATCTTTTCCGATCACAGCCTCCAATGTGTCTTCATCCATGCTGCAATCTTCAATATAAAAATTTTTCATCCGGGTTATCAGGGGGTGATCATAGCACCCTTCCATGTCCATGCCGTCTGCCCTGACTGCTTCCGGAAAAAGAACGGCAACCCAGAGAAAAACATGAATCAGCCATATTGTTTTTGAAATGGCATATTTTAGAAAAAACATTTCATTCCTAATAATATGGCGTCAACCCCGGTTTAAAAGACTCAAATACTTGAATTTTGTCCGGTAATTTAAAGGGTAGGCGCTCGGTTGCAGGAGAATAGGATGAGCAGACGTCAGGCCGGACAAATTCCTGCCCGAACATATGGATCTCATGACCTTCAAGAAAGATGCCGGTTTCTTCGGTTTGCCGTTCTATCACCACCTTTTTTTTTCGGTTCAGCGGAACTTCCTTAAACGCATTGCGAAAAGAGACTGCCGGCTTCAGAGATGTGCTGCTGTAGGTGATTTTAAGCTGGACAGGGGTAAAATCCAAATGTGACCATAAGGCAGCATTGAAAAAAAGCTGGTCAAAGGATTTGGGTGTGCGCCACAGGGCCGGATCAGCCCCTTTTGACAGTAGGCTCTCATGAATGGAACGGATATGTTTTTCTTCTCCCATGATGCTCATGGTCCGGATATGGCCAGTTTGGGTCATATCTTCATGGGTTGCTTTTATGATTTGGGAATTTCGTTTCATGGCCGCAGCCTTCTGAAACTGAGAACGAAATGCAAACGAGCAATAATTGATGGGCAGGGAAATATTTTCATCCAGGGCATGGCGGATCAATTCCAGGGCAGTCAATTCGGTTTCAAGAACCGTGACCCTTGGTCCATGCAGAAAAGTATACTTTCTCTCAATGAGCCTTGATTTGTTAAAGGGTGTACACCGAAGCTGGTGAAGATTCAGATGATTGACCCCTTCATCGTTCAGTGTCTTCAGCAATGGCTTGGTCTGTTCCAGGTCTTCGGGGATGGCCGGGATTTCAACCGTGACACAGGGGATGATGCCCACGGCTTTTTTTAAGGCTTCAAGCCGGTAGGCATTGGCGCTGAGATCAAAGCGGATTTCATCAAGCCCGTTGTCTCTCAGCATTTTCAGCTTGTCTTCGGTCACCAAAAGGCCGTTGGTATACATCCAGATATAAAGCGGGTGGGAAATTCTGGAGCGGAGCGTTTTTAAAAAGGCAAGAACCCGGTCAAAGGTTAAAAATGGTTCTCCACCGCTGAAGCTGACCCCTTTGATATTGAACGCCCGGACATAATCTGCAAAATCATTTGGATTTTTAAATTCCAGGGTATTGGTCATGGGCTGACCTTTTTCATTCTGGGTGGAGGGGCAGTAAAAGCATTTGGCATTGCAGATGCCGTTGATGAAAAGACAGGACCAGTCTCCATTCCCGCAAAGGCTGCACCCCGGGGAAAGGCTGTGCGTATAAAGTTTGGTGCCAGCAAATATCCAATCCGGGCCCTGACCATGGCGTTTAAAAATATCCTTTAAAAGGGAATCCCTTCGACCGGAGGCTTCAATTGCCTTTTCCTGTGTGAGCCAGGTCATGGATCCATAGGAATCAGAATATTCCTCTTTTGTCCGGCGGATAATCTCGGAAATGTCGGGATCGTTCAAGTTCATTTTTTTCCTGAAAGAGATTTAATACCCATGGTTTCAATGAGCTGGTTCATATTGGTGGTCTTCAGGTTCATCCCGCCTTCAGACGTCGGTAAGAGAATGATATGTTTATCCTGAAGAGCCTCGGCAATTTTGAGCTTGACAATGGCTTTGCCGCCGGACCCGGAAAGGGCGGTATTCATTTCCTGGATTCCTTTGGCGTCGGCAATCCCTTCCGCCTTGATGGCCTGGGCCAAAAGCTGCTGCTGTTCCAGGTAAACATCGGCCTCAATTTTGGCCTTGAGATATTGCCCATCAGCATCGGCAATCATTTTATTGACTTCTCCTTTGGCCTCTTCCAGTTTTCGTTTATATTCCTCACGGGCGGCATGCTGGGCTGACCGGTTTTTTTCCACCTGCTGGTCCGCCACCTTTTTATCCTCTATGGCCTTTGTGTAATCTGCATTAAACCGATAATCATTGGTCAGCACCTTTTCCACAATGATCCCCATGGGGCCGAGGATTTTTTGAAGCTCTTCCTGGGCTTTTTTGGACTGGGCTTCCCTTGACTCGGCCACATAAAAGGCTTCGGTCTTGAGTTCACCAAAGATGTCCCGGGGTTTGCTTCTTGCTACAGTCCTGACGATTTTTTCCCTTAGGAGGCTGTCGGTTTCAGCCACATACTGGAGAATATATGGGGCTTTTGCAGGATCAATCCGGTAGGCAATGATGACATCCAGGCTGATATCATTTCCGTCCGTGGTTTTAAACACCAGGTCGTCCTGTGCTTTTCGATCTCCCCTTGTCTGAGAAAAAGTCATTTCCAGGTTTTGGAGCCTTGTATCAAACACATGCCAGTCATTGATATAGGGAAGAAAAAAATAAGTGGAGCCGGGTGCATAAATCCGGTCTTCAACTCCTTTTTCTCCGGTAAATGCAAGCTTACGGGTACGGACCCCGACTTCGGTCCCGCCCGTGGTATGGGGAACGCATCCGTTTAGGGATATTACTGCCATTAGCAATGCGACTAAAAGACTGAATATTTTCATTCCGCACCTCTCTCAGGAACATCAAATAATTTCATGGCGTTTTTCAGATCCAGGGGATTCACCCCGTCTTTTCCGTCACTGGGAAGGATGATGAGATCAAGATTTTTGTATACCTCTGCCATTTTAAGGGCGACCATGCGTTCCGACCCCACCCCTTTCAGGGCGTCGTTTCTCAGACGGACCCGGTCTGCTTCAGCCAGTTTCACCAAAAGATCGCCCTCAGCCTTGACTTTCCGGACATAGAGGTCTTTTTCCGCAATTTTCCGGGTGACATAGGCTTTGCCTTTTTCAATCTCCACCGCTGCCGTCACCATGCCCTCCTGGATGGTTTTTTTAAGCTCCGCTTCTTCCCTGGCTGCTCTTGCAGCAGACTGATTGGTGAAGACCATCTGATCCTGGAGTTTTTTCTCTTCAATATTTTTCTGGATTTCCGGGCTGTATTTAAAATACCGGACCAGCACCTGATCGATTTCAAGGCCTTTTGCATTTAATTCATGGTTGAGGTTTGCTTTGGCTTCTTCTGCTTTTTGAGACCGCAGGGGGCTGTTATAAAATTCTTCTGTGGTGAGCTTTCCCAAAGTCTCTTTTAAAACCGGTTCTGCTTTGGGGATAAGCCCATTGTCTTCAAACAGCATTCCCGGGCCGATATTGGTAAACACAAGATAGGGGTCTTTGATGTGATACAGAATGGAAACATCCACATCCACAAAAAACCCGTCTGAAGTCTGGATATGGGCGGCCCGGTCTTTTCGGGCGGAGCGTGAAGCGGTTTCCGGGAAATTGGTCAATTCCAGCACCTGAATTCCTTTGGGGAGTTTATAGATCTGCTGGAAACCAAAGGGCATAACAAAGGTTAACCCGGCATGGTAAATATCTTTTTGAACGCCGCGGCCGATTCCGATGCGGTTGACCTTGATACCGTATTCACCCGGTTCTATGTAGACAAAAAAAAGATTTAACGAGAGAATCAAAACAAAGAGTATGACAAAGAGAACCTTCACTCCCCGGGAAAATTTGAGTTTAAACTCGGGCAAACCAAAATTGTTTTTCAGCTTGCCGGGAAAAACCGTTATGGGGTTGTCTTCCATGTTTTATTCCTCCTGTTAAAGGATACTGCATATAATGTTTCCATTGGATTAGTCATGCTCCAATTTTTTGTGCAATACAAGGGTTGCGGTCTGTTTTTTTTTCATCCTGAGATTCAGCATCTCCACACAAACCGAGAACAGCATGGCAAAATAAATATATCCTTTTGGAACATGGACACCGAATCCTTCGGCTATGAGGGTGAACCCCACCAGGATCAGAAACGACAATGCAAGCATTTTTATGGTGGGATGGGCATCCACAAAGCTGCTGACCGGCTTTGCCGCAAAGAGCATGATCATGACGGAAACAATGATGGCCACTGCCATGATGGAGATATATTGCGCCAGACCCACGGCAGTGATAACAGAGTCAAGGGAAAAGACGATATCAAGGACGGCGATCTGAAAAAGAACGGATAAAAGGCCTGCCTTTGCCTGGGATCGTTTTTTTTCTTCAACCCCTTCAAGGCTTGTATGAATTTCATGGGTGGCTTTTGTAAGAAGAAAAAGCCCTCCTCCGATGAGAATCATGTCTTTTCCGGATATGGGATGAGACAACAAGGAAAAAAGAGGGTTTTTTAGCCCCACCACCCAGGCAATGGAGAAAAGGAGCAAAAGCCGTGTGCCCATGGCCAGCATGAGTCCTGCGCGCCGGGCCGGATTTCTTTGGCTTTCGGGCAGTTTCCCCACAAGAATGGAGATAAAAATGATATTATCCACACCGAGAACGATTTCAAGAGCTGTTAATGTGCCTAAGGCCAGCCATCCCTCGACACTGAAAACCCAATCAAACATAACCAACTCCTTAAATTATTTCTTTTCTTGAAACCAGGTTGATTGAATCATGAGGGCAGGTGCATGGCTTTTGCAGATACCCCGGATAGGGAGTCCATATCATATTTTACGGCTGGGTGACAATGGCTTGCCCGTAAATTACATGGCTTCATCGAATTCATCCCTGTACCGCGCCACCCCGCCGGCATGCAAAAGCGCTTCAGGGTCAAAAACGATAATCATGAACGCTTCATCCGGAACGCCTTCCCACTGGCTTTTCAGATGATACCGGGAAGCAGGCTCAAAACCGAACCGGGGATAATATTCCGGGTGGCCAAGGACGATCACAAAGGGGCACCCTTTTTCACGAAGGATTTTGAGCCCTTTTTGAACCAGCATGGAGCCGATTCCTTGACGTTGTTTTTCTTTCAGGACAGCCATGGGTGCAAGACCCATCCCATGGATATCGTTTCCGGAATTTTGGATCACGGCCGGGGTGAACAGAATATGGCCTACCAATGTTTTGTCCTCTTCAGCCACAAGGGAGAGATGATCCGGACATGCTTTTCTTAATTTGTCTACCAGGTCGGCTTCCACCGGGGCTTCAAACGCTTCATGATTAATATGGTGAACCTTTGGTATATCGTCTTTGTTTTCAATTCTGACGGAGATCATGATCTTTCCTTTTCAATGGGTTGAATAAGCTGGATATCATGGCTGTTTCTAAGCTTTCAGCCATGAATAGGCGTGGATGAGTCTGCATTATCATATATTGATTATCTTTGCAAAAGCTGTCATTAATGAAGCAAAAAAAATAAGCAAAGGAGAGTGGAAAATGAATATTGAACCGGGAAAAACCAGCGTGGGATTTATCGGGCTGGGCGTCATGGGAAAGAGCATGGCCGGGCATATTTTAAAGGCCGGGTATGAGGTGCATGTATATACCCGGACAAAAAACACGGCTGAGGATCTGGTTTCAAAAGGGGCTGCCTGGGAGGATTCCGTCATGGCCCTGAGTAAAAAAAGCCGGGCCATCATTACCATGGTTGGCTATCCTCCCGACGTCGAACAAGTATATTTAAGTGAGGACGGAATATTGAACCATGCCGGGAAAGGAACCCTGGTGATGGATATGACCACGTCCAGCCCGGACCTGGCTGAGAAAATTTATGAAAAGGCTAAATCGGCAGGGATAGACGCTCTGGATGCACCGGTTTCAGGAGGAGATCTCGGGGCAAGGAATGCAACCCTGTCCATCATGGCGGGTGGGGATAAAAAAGCCTTTGAAAGGGCCCTGCCGCTCTTTGAAATCATGGGCAAAAATATTGTGCTCCAGGGAAAGCCCGGTTCGGGGCAGCACACCAAAATGGCCAACCAGATCGCCATTGCAGCCGGCATGGTGGCGGTTTGCGAGTCCCTTGCCTATGCCAAAGCAGCAGGCCTTGATCCAGAAACGGTTTTACAAAGCATAGGTGCAGGCGCTGCCGCATCCTGGTCCTTGAACAACCTCGGGCCAAAGATGATCGCCGGTAAGATGGAACCGGGATTTTATGTCAAGCATTTTATCAAGGATATGAAGATTGCGGTGGAATCATCCAAACGATTGGGCCTTCAGACCCCCGGACTTGATCTTGCCTTGTCCTTGTATGAAAGGATTGCCCGGATGGGGCATGAGGATAAGGGAACCCAGGCCCTGTTTAAGCTGTTTCAAATGGTCTGAACGTGGAGGCCCTTGCAGAATATAGTTATTTTGGCCTGTTTTTAGCCTCTTTTCTGGCGGCCACCCTTCTTCCTTTCAGTTCGGAAGTGGTTTTGGGGGTGTTGCTGAATCAAGGGTTAAATCCGTATTCAACCCTCTTTGTCGCCACTTCGGGCAATGTGCTGGGAGCAGTGGTCAACTATGGCCTTGGCGCATTCGGGGGCCATCTGATCCTTCATAAATTCTGGCGGATGCAGGACCCGGAAATTTTAAAAGCAACCGCACGGTTTAATAAATTCGGGGTATTCAGCCTTTTGTTTTCATGGGTCCCTATCATTGGTGATCCATTGACCGTGGCGGCCGGGGTTTTAAAAGTCAATTTTATGGTATTTCTTTTGCTGGTGGGCCTGGGGAAATTTTTAAGATATGTAGTGATTTATCTGGCTGTGCTGTGGGTATAAGATGATTGAGTCACCTTACATATCCGTTGCCGTAGGTCTTCCCCTGCCGAGCGCCTATACCTATGGTGTGCCTGAGCACTTTCGGAATGCCTGTTCCCCGGGAGTGAGGGTTCTTGTTCCCTTTGGCAGGAAACGGGTGACCGGGTATATACTTGGGGGGCAGGAAAGCTGTGAAGGGTTTACCATCAAGAACATTCTGGATGTACTGGATGATCACCCTTTGTTTCCGGAATCGGAAATATCGTTCTTCAAATGGATAGCCGAATATTATCTTCACCCCCTGGGTGAGGTGATAAAGGCAGCCCTGCCCTCAGGTCTTGAAAGCCACGACGAATCCTGTCTCTTTGTGACAGAGAAAGGGTTTACTGCCTTGAGAGATAAAAGGCTTTCACCTGGAGAAGAAGAGGTCATGGAATTTGTCCAAAACCGTGATCCTGCAAAGCTAAAACAATTGTTCAAAACAAGCCGGAATCCTTCTGTGCATGCCCTTGTCCGGCGGATGGAAAAACAGGAGCTCATCACGGTGTCCTATGTATTGAAAAAAGACGGGGCCACCACCCGGATGGAAAAATTTATCCTGTTTCATCAGGACCCGGACCCGGTGCTTCGTCTGTCAAAAAAACGGGAAAAGCTTCTTGCCATTGTAAAAGAGAAGGGGGAAATTTCCCTGACAGGTCTGAAAACACTGATCCCGACAGCCCCGGCTCTTATAAAACCTCTGAGCGATGCAGGTTTTATCAAGATCATCCAACGTCAGATTTTCCGGGACCCCCTGGGTGACCCTGTAGAGCCTGACAGGCCGCCGGATTTAACCGATGAACAGGCCGCCGTCGTAAAACAGGTTCAGGATAAAACAGGCCAGGGGTTTTCTGCGTATCTTCTCACGGGCATTACCGGGTCCGGCAAAACCGAAGTCTATATGCGTCTGGTCCTGGATGTGATTGAAAAAGGGAAAAAAGCCATTGTCCTTGTACCGGAAATCGCTTTGATTTCCCAGACGGAACGGAGGTTTCGGGCAAGATTCGGGGAAAGGGTGGCGGTTATTCATTCCTCCTTGTCAAGGGGTGAGCTTCTGGATCAGTGGCGCAAAATAGTCTTGGATAAGGTCGATATTGTGATAGGTGCAAGGTCGGCTGTTTTTGCACCCTTTGACAATATCGGCATGATTGTGGTGGATGAGGAGCATGACACCTCATACAAGCAGGAGACCGGTCTGCGCTACAATGCAAGGGATCTGGCCGTTGTCCGGGGAATGCTCAAAAACTGTCCGGTCCTTCTGGGTTCTGCCACACCATCCCTTCAGTCCTATCAGAATGTGGTTTTGAAACGATTTGAAGAGCTGAAACTTGAAACCCGTATCAACAAAAATCCCCTGCCCGAGATCACGCTTGTGGATCTGAAGTCATACAAGGATGGCCGACCCGAGCACCGGATTATCACGCCTGAGCTTTCAAAGGCCATCCGGCAATGTCTGGACAAAGGGGATCAAGCCCTGATTTTTCTTAACCGGAGAGGGTTTGCCACGTTTCCGGTCTGCCGGGATTGCGGAAAAGCTTTGACCTGCCAATTTTGCGATATCACCATGACCCTGCACAAGGGCCATAATGAATACCAGTGCCATCTTTGCGGGTTTGGCCGGCCGGTGGATACGGCCTGCCCGGAATGCAAGTCAAAAAAGATCAGGCCTCTCGGGTTTGGAACGGAAAAAGTCGAATCCATGCTCAAGGAAAGATTCCCGGATGCAAGAATACTCAGGATGGACCAGGACTCCACGTCAAAAAAGGGAGGGGTCATAAAGATCCTGAAAAGCATCCGGAACCGGACCGTTGATATTGTGGTGGGAACCCAGATGCTGGCAAAAGGTCATGATTTTCCCTCCATCACCCTTGTGGGCGTGATCTGTGCGGATTTGTCGCTAAGCCTTCCGGATTTCAGGGCCGGGGAAAGAACCTTTCAGCTTTTGGCCCAGGTGGCAGGCCGTGCCGGAAGGGGAGAAACACCGGGCAAGGTCATTATGCAGACCTATAACCCGGACCATTTTATCATTGAAGCCTCTCGCAAACAGGATTTTCAGGAGTTTTTCCACAATGAGGCGCCTTTTAGAAAAGCCCTGATGTACCCGCCTTTTTCACGGATGACCCAGTTGAAGATATCGGGCACCAATGCCCAAAAAGTGAAAGATTATGCCGGGGATGTGGCAGAGGTTTTGAGAGGACTGCTTAAAAATGAGGGGACGGTAACGGGAGATGTTCAGATATTAGGGCCTGCTGAAGCCCCCATCCAGAAAATATCTTCCAAATTCAGATGGCAGATTCTGATCAAAAGTCCGTCGGCAGGCCTTGTGAACCGGCTGGTGAAATCCGCTCTGGAACATCCCCGGACAAAACCAAAATCAGGAATGAATCTTTCCGTGGATGTGGACCCGTATTTTCTGATGTGATAAAGGGCAACGCTTAGATATAGAGCCGGTTGTTGAATAAATAAGGGCCTAGATTGTCGTCATGAAGATTTGAAGTAAATTCAGCCGTCAGAAATTTCCCCTTTTTTGCCTTTACCACCACTTCTTTTTTGACAATGGATTGTTTGGCATCATCCAGGACAAATTCAAGAAACAGTTTCAACCCCGGCAAAAGACCTTGCTCGATATTTGTTTTGAGCAGTATGCCGTTGCTGTTGAGTTTTTTAATGATTATTTTCCCGAATACGCCATCCCTGTCCTTTACCATAAAAGTGCCCAGCAATTGCATGGATTTCTGAGCCTCGGCCAATTTTTCAAGGGTGATGATACGGGTGTGACCGCATTTACATCTCAGCCTGACCCGGGTGGAATGTTTTTTAATATTATAAGCTGAAAGCTGCATGATTTTTTCCCGGCGGCATTTGGGACAGACAAACCGGGCCGTGTCCAGACTGTCCATAAAAACCCGCTGTTCCATGATAACCTCCTGTTTTTTAATAGATTCCAGAGTTGCATAAACAACCCATGAATATTCATCACTTCATTTTTTGTGCCACCTAAATGAAAAAGTGTTTGATATTATTGAATTCATTGAATATATTAGCTATCATAATGATATGGCCGGCAGATGTAGAAAAGGAAACGTCTATATTTCGTAAGGCGTGGTTGTATTTAATTAAAATGATGATATCTAATGACCTATAAGGAAGCGCACTATGAACCGATCGAATCTGGAGTTATTTAAGGAGCTCAACCCTGAGACCTTACAAAAAAAATTCCTCAACTCCCTGTTGAAGATTCAGAATGTCCAGAGGGGTTCCATCTGGATCAAAAAAGATAATGCCTATGTCTGCGTTGAAGCTGCCGGAACACAGAGCGATCGGATCAAAGGGGTTTGCCTCGATATCACACACCCCAGTATCGTGGGATGGGTGATTGAAAATAAAAAGATGACAGTGGCGGAAACCAAAAGTGATCGCCGACATTACAAGGAGGTTGAAGATCATCTTGCAGTAAAAAGCAGTATGATTTTGTGTTTCCCTCTTTTTTTCAGGGACAGGGATGTCTATGGTGCAGTTCAGATTATTGATACGGCACCTGAAAAAAGCAGCCTGAATCTTGATCAGGGATATCTGGAACAGCTCCAGAATCTTGTGGATATCTGTTCCATTGCCCTGAGCAATGCTGTGTTATATGCTGCGGAAAAGAAAAAGGCCCGAAACCTGATGTCTGTCCTTAAAGAATCCAGAAATGAAAACCTGATCATTGGTCAGGCCCCGGTTTTTAAAAAATGTATGGATCTTGTGAAAAGCTATGCCGGCACGGATTTCCATGTGCTGATCACCGGGGAAAGCGGCACGGGGAAAGAGCTGGCGGCAGAAAAAATCCATAAATCAAGCAGCCGGAAAGATAAACCTTTCCTGGTCCAGAATTGCAGCTCCATTCCGGAAACACTCCTGGAAAGCGAATTGTTCGGGTATGCCAAAGGGGCTTTTACAGGCGCAATACGCGACAAAATGGGGCTTTTTGAGGCTGCAAACGGCGGCATTGTCTTTCTGGATGAAATCGGCGACATGCCCATGAGTGTTCAGGCCGGGCTTCTTCGGGTACTCCAGAAAAACGAGATCAAGCCACTGGGAGAAACAAGCACGCGGACCATTGATATCAGAATTATTGCAGCCACCAATAAGAATATCAAGCAGATGATTGCTGAAAACAGTTTCCGGCAGGATCTGTTTTACCGGTTATCCGTGCTTCCGGTTCATCTTCCGGCGCTGAGAGACAGGCGTGAAGATATCCCGCTTTTGATCCGGCATTTTCTTGAAAAAGAAAATTTAAAGGCAGGACTTCTTGAAAAAAAAATGTCAGCCGATGCCATGCAGATCCTGGTCTCATATTCCTGGCCCGGAAATATCCGGGAGCTTGAAAACCTGATCCGTTATCTCATGGTCACAACAGAAGATGAGTGGATCAAACCCCTTAATATCCCTCTTCATGTCAAGACTCCGGATGCAGGAATGGAACCTTTCGGCAGCCCGTCATCAGCCGTCCGTAACGAATCCGGAGAAGGGGCAGGTAGTCTGGCCGGCATGACATGGCCCCAGCTTGAAAAAGAATATGTGACCGCCCTTTTAAAAAAGAACAACTGGAATATCACCTGGGCCTCCAAAGCTTCCGGCATCAACCGGTCCACCTTTGCCTCCAGGATGAGAAAGCTGAAAATCAAGCGGGAACAAAAGGTTTTTGATTAACCGGAACCTCTCTATGAAGCAGGCAAGAGATGAAACTCCGTTAAAAACCGGCTCAATATTTTTGAAAGGCCTTTGTTCCACCCCGACACCAGTGAGGCAGGGTCTTTGTCCGGGATGAGCTCATCCGCTGCATAGGTATTGCTTAAAATCGGGGTAAAAGTCGAACCGGTTCTTTTTTCCAGAATCAGCATCAGTTCAATGGAAGCAGTTGTATGGGGTTTGTCTGAAAAATCACCTGTCAGCTTGTTGATTTTGCCGGACAGGCGGTAGGTGATGTCTTTTTTATCATCCGTGAGGGCGGGCCGAAAATAGGCGGACCCATAAAGTGTTTCAGAGGTCCTCTCTGTGATGAGCTTTGAGGGATAATTGACAAATTCGCTGTAATAATCGGTGGTGTATTCATTGTCGCCGACCTTGTAGACAAAGGAATGAGAATCAAAGGCGGAATTGATGGTGAACGCTTTTACCATCAGTGTCTCCCCTTGTTTGGGGTTGCTTTTTGGAGAAAGCCGGACATTAGGTTTTAAATCAAAATACTGTTTGACTACTGCATCTTTTTGAAGACCGGAACATCCAAGGGTGAATAAAATGAAAATAAACAGACCTGCCATGACAGGCAAAAAATTTCCTTTCATCAGTTTTTCTTCTCCGCTCCGGCTTTTTCGGGTGGCTTTTCAAAAATAAGCCTGCCGGGGTATTGTTTGATGTCTTTGCTCATCTGTTTTAAATTCTCAGATGTGGTTTCAAGATTTTCCATGATCAGTTTAACCCGGTCCGAATTGAGCCAGACCATATGCTCGACAAGCCCGGAAGCAGCAGACAGATTTTCCACCAGTTTATCCAGGTTGGCGGACAGGCTGTCCATTTTCGGGGAAAGTTTTTGTTCAAGGCTGTCTGCCATGTTCTTTGTGCTGCCGGCAGCTTTCTCAAAATCGTTCATGGCATTGCCAAGGGGAGCTCTCGCGCTTTCAACAATGCCTCTCAATTCTGAAAAGGAGGCCTTGGCATCGTCCAGAACGGAATTGATTTTCTCCGTTTCAACGGCCTTGCTGATTTTCTGGTTGGTTTCTTTCAGCTCTTTGAGCAAGGAAGCTGCAAGAAGGGAGATGGTATTGATATCAAAATCATTGGCTTTGGTGTCAAGTGTCTTTAACAGGGTCTCAATATCTTTTGTAATCCCTTTGACATTCATGGCGGCAAGACTGTCCAGGATCTGGGTCATGGAGTCGCCGAACTGTTTCATATTGCTTCTCTGGGAAGGGATATAAATATTGTCCGGTGTCCAGGTGATCATGAGATCATCGCCGGAGTTTTTTGCCGAATAATCGGTTTCAAGATAGCCCACTCCGGTCAGCCCTTTAAATGAGAGTCGGATGACAAGGCCGTCATTGATGGCCCCCTGAACCCTTTCCTTTGCAGAACCACCGGTCTGGCCAAGGGATATCCCCTCATCAAGGGCCATGACCACCAGTACATAATCCGATTTGGTTTTATAAACGCCGGCTGCACTGGTAATGGATTTGACGCTTCCGATCTGGATGCCCTTGTATTTGACTTCCGAGCCGATGCTCAGGCCCTGGACAGACTCGTTGAAACAGGTTTCCACCAGCAGTTCTTTTTTAAAAAATTTTCCTGCTCCGAAAATGATTAACAACGCAGCCCCGAGCCCGAATGCAATGAGGACAAAAAGACCGAGTTTAAAGAAATTGGCTTTCTGGGTCATTTCCCACCTTTATCTATTTTCCGGTTAAAAAAATTATAAACAAATGGATTGTCCGTGTTGTTTTTGAGTTGTTCGGGCGTCCCTGTGGCAATAATCCCTTTGACGCTTTTTTCAAGCATGATGATCCTGTCGGCAATGGCGGCAATGCTGGCCAGTTCATGGGTGACAATGACAAAGGTGATGCCGAGGGAAGAGGCAAGGTCTTTGACCAGGTTGTCCAGCGCCGCGGACGTTACTGGGTCAAGCCCTGCTGAAGGTTCGTCAAGAAAAATGATAGAAGGATCAAGGGCCATGGCGCGGGCCAGAGCAGCCCTTTTTTTCATGCCTCCGGAAAGTTCGGCCGGCATGAGGAAGCCACTTTTTTCAAGCCCCACGAGTTTGAGTTTCAGCCAGGCAATATCCTCCATCATGGCATCCGGGAGTTCGGTAAATTCCCTTAACGGCAGCATGACGTTTTCAAGGACCGTCATGGACCCGAACAAAGCCCCGCTCTGGAAAGCCACCCCGATTTTTTGCAGGATGCGGTTTCTGTCGCTGCCCTCGGCAAGGCAAAGATTTTCGCCCTGGATCAGGACATTTCCTGAAATGGGAGGCAAAAGACCGATCATGTGTTTCAAGAGTGTACTTTTCCCGCATCCGGACCCGCCGATAATAATAAAGACCTCGCCTTCAAATACATCAAAGCTGATATTTTCAATAATTGGTTCATGGCCGTATCCGGCGTAGAGGTTTTCTATTTTAATGACGGTTTCCATGAATCTTATATGCCAAGGCTGTAATAAACAATTGAAAAAATGCCGTCAAACACGGCAATGAGGATAATTCCGGTCACAACGGCCCTTGTGGTGGAAACGCCCACGGCAGAGGGTCCGCTCTCGGTCTGATACCCTCGGATGCAGCCGGCGGCGGCAATCAGGATGCCGAAAACAAAACATTTGACAAGGCCGCCTGTAAGATCCCCCCAGGAAACAAAGGAGGCAATCTGGTCATAATAGGAAATAAAGGGATATCCCATGGAGGTGATGACAACAGCACCCCCCAGCATACCCACAATATTTGAAAATAGGGTCAGAAGAGGGGTGATAAAGGTGGCGGCAATGATCCGGGGGACAATGAGGAATTTGACCGGGTCAAGACCCATGACGGTCAAGGCATCAATTTCCTCGTTGATGCGCATGGTTCCGATTTCAGCTGCAAAGGCCGAAGCCGACCGTCCTGCCAGGATAATAGCGGTCATGAGGGGCCCAAGTTCCCTTACCATGGCGATTCCAATGAGATTGGCCACATAGAGTTCAGCCCCGAACATCCGCATGGGGATGGCGGCCTGGAAGGCCATGACCAGGCCCACAATAAAGCTGATCAGGGCAACAATGGGAAGGGCGTCCACACCGGCCCGTTCCGCCACAAGAAAGGTGTCTGCCCAGCGGATTTTTCCGGGCTTTAAAAGGCTTTGAAAAAGAGCAAAGGTGATTTCTCCTGCATAGGTAATAAATTCTTTTGCTTCAGACAGGGTATCCAAAAGAAATTTTCCCTGATTTTCAACAAAGGAAAATGGTTTGGGTTTCTGAGCTGAAAAATCCGCTTGGCGGACGTTTTTTGCCATGTCAAGAAGGGTTGAATATCCGGGTTTCAGATGGACAATGGAAAAATTTTGAATTTCCTTTTTTTTGCATTCATCTTCTATCCGGGACACAAGAGCTGCACCTGCCGTATCCAGATAATCAACACCATCAAAATCCAGAATCAGGCCTGGTGTCCGGGTCTCTGCAATAATCCGACCAATTCCGGAAAGAAAATCTGATGCTGTTTTTGCATCCAGCCGTCCTTTAAGAGAGATAACGGTATCCGGTTCACTGGTTCGGACTTTAAGAAACTCTGCCGGAGCTTGGTGGTCTTTTATATGAATTAAATTTTTCATCCTGCCCGCATCAAAAAATGGTTTTATGCCTTATAACATGCCCGGCCTCATGAATTCAATGCCCGGATGGGGTTTATTCAGAGAGACAGGGCTTTAAATGATGGATTTCAGCCTGATCCGGGCGGCCATAACCGGAGACCCCCCAGGCCGGCGGGCTGATCGCCGTCATCAAGGGAGAGATGAGCTTTATTTATCTATCCTGTTGTCAGAATGCATGTATATCGATATCCGGAAGGCGTCAGATTTTTTTCTAAACGCCGGATAGATAGTCCGATGGTCTTGCATATTCTTTTGAGGTCTTCATAATCCAATTTAAGGAAGGAATGATGATTTCCGCTTAAAAAGGCCCTGAAAAATTCATTAAAAATTTCCACAAGGATTTTGTTCTTAAATGAGAAACCCAGCAAAAAGAAAGAATCTTTTAAGGATGAATAATTTTTGGGGATGATATCGCTGATGATGATCAAGGATTCTTTTCCCTTTAATTTATGTTTCAAAAAATTCAGGGTATCTGTTATTTCCTGATTCGATTTGAAATACTGGATCACACTGTTGATGATGATAACATCATAGTGCCTGTCAGGGATGGTTTCCCTGTCAGAAAAAAAACAGGCATTGGGTTTATCTTTATGGATTTGCTGCAGAAGCCGGATTCTTTCACCGGCAGTATCAAACCCGTCAACTCTTCCGGCCTTGTCGAGCATCATTTTCCCAATGTCAAAAAAACCGCAGCCGTAATCAAGAATGCTGATAGATTGTTTTATTTCACAGTGGTTTTTCAATGCCTCGACATAATATCTGCTCCAGGCAGTTCTGACGCTTCCATGAATACCGATATGATATCGGCGGGTTGTTTTCTTTTTTAAAAGCATGATGGTTCCTCTCTCATCCTTCCACCGGTTTGTATCACAAAACCTCTTGAATCCTCAAGATACAAAACTGTTAAAGTCAATCAAACTATATTTTTCCCTGTTCTTGACAAAACAGGCCGCCGGGCATAAAGGGTGTCAGAGATGTTTGAACTCAATGCAAGCTGTTTAATAGGGAGCATATCGAAAGCCATATGATGACCCGTTCCGGTTCAGGGGGCAGCGTTTTTAAAGATTTCTGCGGATGGAATCCGGTTGTTTGGCAAGGCGTGATAATGGTGATTGTCTGGCTTTTGATCGTGAACGCATTTGCCGTTATCGCTTTTAACCGTTTGAATTTAACCCAGGACACAGCCTTTGAATGGATGGCCGGAGGGGTGATCAAACAGCCGCCTCAAAGCTGGAATATCATCAACATCCATAACCGCTGGGATTCTTACTGGTATCTTGATATTGCCGAAAAAGGATATTATCTGCGGGGTGAAAACGACATTGCCAATGTGGTTTTTTTTCCGCTTTATCCCATGCTCATGCAGGCGATAAGCCCTCTGACCGGCGGAGATCTGATCCTGTCCGGGTGGATTGTCAGCAGCGTCTTTCTGATTCTGGCCGTGGTTATGCTCATCCGGCTGGTCCAGGTCTTTCATCCCGGGATTGACCCGATTCTGCCGGTCATGTTTCTGCTTGTTTATCCAACCGCATTTAAACTCAATGCCGTGTATTCGGAATCACTTTTTTTGTTTTTGTCACTTGCAATGGTCTATTATGCCCGGCATCAGCGCTTTCTCATCGCCTCAGTATTTGCCGGGCTGGCGTCTGCAACCCGGGTGGCCGGCGTGTTTCTGTGCATTCTGCTTTTGGTTGAATTTATCCAAAGCCGAGGCTTTAAAGCCCTGTTCAGCAGACAGGCCCTGCCTCTGGCCCTGGCACCTTCCGGGGTCTTTTGCTTTTTTCTGTACCATCTTGTTGAATTCGGAGATTTCTTTTTATACCTGAAAATTCAGGCCAACTGGGGCAGGGATTTTGAATTCACGGCAAGGGATTTCATGCTGAAAAACAGTCCATATCTGATCAATATGGTCAATGATATTTTTTTTACAGCCCTGTCCATTATCATTGGCATCCTGTCTTTTAAACGCCTTAGAATTTCATATGGCGTTTATATCCTGGCTTCATTGGGGGTAGCACTCAGCACCGGTACACTGCTGGGTGTCGGGCGGTATTCTATGATGCTTTTCCCGATTTACCTGATGGCCTCCTCCATCACCTCTCTAACGGGAAAAATGACCTGGCTTCTGACTTCAACCCTTTTGATGGCGCTTCACATCATCTGCTATGTCAATCATTACTGGGTCGGATAAAAAATTCAAAAGAATTTTTAAACTTATTGCCTGTATTTTTGAACGGCCAGTGTCACCCATTCTTCCACAGATTCCTCTTGGATCACCCTAAGGCCGGCTGTCTTGACCGCGGCCAGAATGTCCGGGACCTGTTCCCGGATAATGCCGGAAAAAACGGCAATGGAGCCCTTTTTCATCCGCCTGCTGATATCCGGCAGGATGTCCAGAATCACACGGGCAATAATATTGGCGGCGATAAAATCATAACAAAGCGCTTCGGTCTGATCCAGGGTGGCCACCAAAAGCCGTGCTGCTGAAGAGTCAATCTGGTTGAGGGCAAGATTTTCACGGGCAATGGCCACAGCTGTTTCGTCGGTGTCGATGCCCAGAAGGGAAGCGGCGCCGAGTTTGGCCGCGGCAATCAAAAGGATGCCCGAACCGGTGCCGACATCCAGAAAACTGTTGCCAGGTTTGAGAAAGACTTCAATGAGTTTCAGACACATGGCTGTGGTGGGATGGGTGCCGGTGCCAAACGCCATGCCAGGGTCGAGATGGATTACAATCTCGCCCTGTCCCGGCACATGATCCCGCCACCGGGGTTTGATGGTGATCCGGTCTGTGATCCGGGTGACTTGGAAATAGTCTTTCCATGCATCGGCCCATTCTTTTTCATCCACGATTTTTGAAAGGATCAGGGTCTTTATCCCCAGATCTTCAAGGGAAATGGCTTTTTTTCTGATTTCATTGAAGACAGGGCCTGATGCATCAATACAGGGAAGATATCCGGTGACGGAAAAATGTTCCGGCGGGGGCAGGGTATCGGTTCCGAATCCTTCATCCGGTTCATCCAGAGGGACTTCACACACCACCCCTTTCAGGTCAAAGGAAAAAAAAATATCAGAGATCAGTTCCTCAGCTAAAGGGATGTTCCCGCTTTCAAATTGGATCGTGATTTTAATAAATTTCATGTCTCTTATTTATTTTTATACCAGAGGATTGTCAAATCCAATTATGTATGACAGTAAAGATGGGCATGAAAAATCCATACGAAAATCTTTATATCTACTATCTGGACGGCGTGCCTGTTCTTGATCGGGTTATCGGAATCCATCCTTTTTTTCTTGGCATGTGGGTGGAAGAAAAAGAAGCGTTTGTCTTTTTTTCCTCGCCCGCGGGTGATCCGGTAGACAAAATCCTGTCCCAAAACCCAGGCATCAGGCTGATTGAACAATATGAAATGACCGGGGAACAATGGCATGGGGATAAAATTGAACCCTATTATATCAATGATCTGTGCATTTTCCCGCCATGGAACAGGCCTGCAAAAACAGATGAAAAGACCCGTGTGATACTCTTGGACCCGGGCGTGGTGTTTGGCACCGGGCGGCACCAGACCACGGAAGACTGCCTTTATCTGATTCACCGGTTATGCACAAAGGAAAAAATAGAGACGGTTCTGGATATCGGCACGGGAACCGGTCTTCTGGCTTTGGGGGCTGCTGCTCTTGGCTGTAAAAAAATCATGGCCTGTGATTTTAATTTTCTGGCTGTCAAAACCACCCTGAACAATATCCGGCTGAACAACTGTGAAGACCGGGTCCTGGCTTTCCAGGCAAGGGGAGAAGACATGATGTCCATTTCCTGTGATCTTTTGGTGGCCAATATCCATTATGATGTCATGAGGCATCTGATTGAAAGCCCGGATCTGTTGCAGAAAAAATGGTTCATCCTTTCCGGTCTTTTAAATTCCGAAGCAAGGAAAGTCATGGCATCACTGTCGGGGAAAAAAGTCCACATCATTGAAAGACGCTGCCCGGATGGGGTTTGGAATACCATTCTCGGCAAATCGTTAAATTAAAAAGCCGGAAAAGAAATATGATTCTTCTTTCCCGGCTTTTTTTCTTTTATCTGATGATCAGCTCAGTGTTTATGTTTCCCTGCGCTCCTCAAGCACTTCCTTTAACACCGTCAGAGCCGTATTGGCAGCAGGAACGCCGCCATAGATACTGGTCTGGAAAATGACTTCGGCAATTTCTTCCTTTGTGCAGCCCACATTCAGGGCGGCATGGGCATGAAGTTTGAGTTCATCCGGTTTTGAAAGCACGGTCAATGCAGCCACAGTGATCAGCTGGCGGGTCTTGTGAGGGATTTTTTCCCTGGAATACATCTGGCCTGTGATATAAAGAGACATGTCCTTTGCAAGGTCTTTGTCAAAAAACTTCCACAGGTTGTAGGGTTTGTCTTCCTCTTTGACCGTTGAAAAATAAAGTTTGGCGGTTTCACCCGTCTTTTTTGCAATCTCTTTTGGGTCCACCTGTTGTCTCCTTATCTGTTGGCTTTTCTGAAACCCAGCTGATCCAGGGCAATGATCCATTTGCAGATATTGGCGGAACCTTCTACCATGGAATAGGTCGGGGCATCCCTGTAATATCTGGCAACCGGGTATTCAGTGGAATATCCGTAGGCCCCCAGGATTCTCATGGCAAAATTGGAAGCTTTGGTGGCGATTTCACCGGCAAGGTATTTGGCAATGGCTACGGAGAGACCGTTGTTCAGCTCGCCCAGGTCTTTTTCACAGGCAGCCTTGTAGGTGACAAGCCGGGCAGCTTCGATTTCAGCCGTCATCTGGGCGATCATATCCTGGTTCATCTGGAACTCGCCGATTTTTTTGCCGAACTGTTTTCTGTCATTGCAATATTTGTCGGCCACATCAATACATGCCTGGGCA
>CAZWMY010000062.1:0-21953 GCA_964635025.1 uncultured Desulfobacula sp.
TTTACCGGGTCCATCTTTGCAACCATCGGAACAAGCCAATATTGACCGGAAAGGCTTATTTCGCCGGATTTTCTCGCGTCCATCTTTGCAATACAGGTGGTTTTGCAAAAACGATTTCTCTTTCTCATGTTCCTTATTTTCTGAAGAGAACGGTTTCTCTGAGCTTTTTGAGGATTTCTATGTCGATAGTCTTTCCAGTAATCCGGGTTACCTTGAAGCCATTTCTTCTGAGCCAGTCTTTGCCCTTCTTTATAATCCGGATCTGTTGCCAGTTTGTTTTTGTGCCACAGAGCTTTTCTGAAATGTTGACACGACTGAGTTGAACAGAAAATCTGATATTTGTTTCTTGGGATAAAAAACGTGCTACAGGCGACACAGGGAACAGACTCCATTATCCATCTCCTGAAAAAGAGTACGAAACGAATTAAATGGAGAAAATTATATCTGTTTTAAATCGGGATAAGGGAATTAAACAAAAGAATTATATCAATGGCGGGGCCTTTGCCATGAAATTGGCTGAGAAAAAATCCTTGGAATTGGCTGGGAATCAAATACCTGGTTACATAATTTTATGAAAATTCGATATTTTGGTTTTTTATCACACCGAAATAATAAACAGGCCATTAAAATAATCCGACACCGACAATTGATTAATCCTGATGCCAGTTTGCCGCAGAAATTAGAAGAGACTTATCTCGAGATGATGTAAAGACTGACAGGATAGGACCTGTTATGCTGTCCCAATTGTAAAAAAGGAAAAATTACGACCATCAAGGAACTGCCGAATCAGTTTTCGGATTCTTCATGACTTGGCCTGAAATAAATAGTTGTAATGAAATCGCCTCGTACGCGGTATCGGGCCCGTATGTCAAAGGAGGTTTTTTGATAAAAATACTGAAAAATAATTAAAGGTGGCAAACTTAATATGGCCTTTTTGTTTCATATTTTATTGGTTCCTGCAATTGTATCTCGAAGAAGTCATACAAAAAAAATTCATACAATCCCCATAGCCGTTTCAGCATTTACTTGACATTCAATTCTTACATTTTATCGATTTGTTTCAAGCAGCTAATCAGGCTGTTTTAATTTTGTAAGCAACAATCGATAAAACGCTCTTCTAATAGTCGAGGCTTTGAAACCCTGCATTTGAAAATTCCGTTTTTGATAAAGTCCTCTGTTGCCGATACAATAACTATGGAAAAATACATCATCAAAAATTGTAAAGGATGTCATCAGCCGCTTCGTATCCCTACCGATGTTGGGGGGAGGCTCATGCGTTGTCCGAACTGTGGACATGAATTCCACACCGATTTCAAACTGGCTTTAAAAACCCGGGAGGGTGGAGATGATAAAGAGGCTCCCCCACAAACGGCCATTAAAAGGTCCCCATCTACTTTTAAAATTATAGCTTAATCTCTTCAACTGAAAAATGCAATGCGATTGTAACTGACTGATTACTATCGAATTTTTTATAAAAGATTGATAATCCGAATCAAGTCAAGAAGGTCAAAGACCCGACCTGATTTGGCCTTTCAGTTGAAAAAATAGCTCATGATTTGTAAAATATTCGATTAGTGCCTATTCCCAGGCTAAAAGACAATTTTATCAAAAGGAGAACATCATGAAAACATTAAATGCAATCGACACTTTTCTTGGTTATCAAAAAATGAATTCAAAAAAAACACTATAAAAAATTATCAGCTTTTTTTGACCGGTTTCAAAAAGGAATTTGGCAATTCAGAAATATCAAAAATTACATCCGAAGAAATCATGGCCTTTTTGACCAACGTTACTGATGGTCAAAAGCAATCGACAAAAAAACTCAAATTTTCCTTACTCCGGTCATTCTTTAATTTTATCAAGGATTCATTCGATTCATCTTTCGCAAATCCTTGTGACACACCATTATTAAGGAAAACGTTTAAAACAGCAAAAAGTAAGTCTTGGACTATTCTTGACAGGGATGTTGTTGATGAAATTATTTTCAAGACAGATAATTCCAGAAATCGCTTGCTGCTTGAATTGATGGCAAGAGGAGGTATGCGAGTTGGAGAGGTTCTAAAATTAAAAGCCAAGAATGTGCATGGGAGGAAATTGCTTTTATCAGAACCGAAAAGTGGGAATCAGACTGAGATTGTTTTTATCCCCAAAAAAGTAGCGGATCGTTTACGGGAATATATTGTTTCCTTGAATATAGTAGATGACAATAACGTGTTTCCATTGGGATACACCAGAGCCCGTGAAATTGTTCAAAATGCCGGGAAAAGGATAAATATAAAATTAAATCCCCATGACCTCAGACGACATGCTGCCACTTATGCAAGCAGATCAGGGGTTCCCATTGAAATCATTTCAAAAATAATTCTCCGCCATACGGATCTATCAACTACCCAACGGTATCTTGGAAAAGTCAGTGATACAGAAGCTATTCACTGGATTGATAATCTTTACAGATAAAATTATTATTGGGGATTGGGAAAAAACCAGTCCCCTATTTATCTCGAAATGCCAAATTTTACGCCAAGCATTAATGACAAGGATATTGTAAAACTACAAGCACTACATCACGCTATAAAATCTGGGTGGCCTGAGATGTCGCTATAGGAAGATTACTTGACGCTGGTCTCAAATAGTCTTCGGACAACCTTAGCCAAGTCTGATTTAACAACTGGCTTCATCAATAAACCGTCTATACCCAATTCCTTGATATTCTCTTCATCACGAATCCTTTCACTAAAACCCGTACAAATAACAATCGGTATATCAGATCTAATAGATTTAATTTCTCGCGCCAATTCATCTCCTGGAATATTGGGCATGCTCATGTCAGATATCACCAAATCGAATGACAATGGGCTGGCTCGAAATGCCTCCAGGGCCTCAACACTGTTTACGTGGCAAGTGACCTTGTATCCCATTCGCTCAAGCATCTGCTTTTCAAGCTTTGCTATGGACTCTTCATCATCAACAAGCAAAATCCTTTCATTGCCGCCTTGATACGCTTCAGATGTGTGAACTGATTCGATGCGATCGTTTTTTTGTATCAGCGGGAAGTAAATATCAAATGTAGACCCTTTGCCTAATTCACTGTAAACCTTTATTTCTCCCCGATGCTCTTTGACAATGCCATAGACCACAGCCAGACCAAGACCGGTTCCTTTTCCTTGCTCCTTTGTTGTAAAATAGGGATCGAAAATTTTTCCCATTAGCTCTTTTGACATTCCATGACCGGTATCTAATATGGATAATACTGCATAGCCTCCTGGGCTAAGATTTATCTTAATCGATTCCGTTTCATCTATTAAAGCTTGCCTTAATCTGATAAAAATTTTTCCACTCGTGTCTTCGACGGCATGATAAGCGTTGGTAATTATATTCATGCCAATTTGATGAATTTGGGATGGATCTGCCATCACAAGTCCACAGTCTTCTTGAATTTCATAATTTATCTCAATATATGCGGGGATCGATGCTCTGGATAATTTTATGACTTCTTTTATAATGTTCTGAAGGCTGGTTGGAGTCAGTTTATGCTCAGATTGCCTGCTGAATGCCAGAATCTGTTTTACAAGATCACCGCCTCTTTTTCCGGCTTTAAAGATTTGTTCGGCATTTTCTCTTTCAATACTGCCAGAGGGAAGGTCTTCCAGGAGTATCTCGGACATACCGATAATGGGAAACAGGATGTTGTTGAAGTCATGGGCGATACCTCCGGCAAGATTGCCAATGGATTCCATTTTCTGGGCCTGCTGGAGCTTTGATTCAAGCGCTTTCTGTCTGGTGATATCGCTGATAATGCTGATGATCCCCTCAACATCTCCTTTTGAGTTGCGAATGTACTCCCAGTTAATTTGAACATCAATTTCGCGGCCATCTTTGGTCAAATCTCTATTAAAGTAGACCTCTGGTTGCGGCTGATCTTTGATCAATCTTTGATAGTATCTCTTGGCGTCAGATCTATGGGTATCATCTGCCATCAGCTCCCAAATATATTTTCCAAGGAGTTCACCATTATCATATCCTTGGATTTTATGGTGGGCCGGATTACTGAAGATGATTTTGCCTTCCCTGTCTGTCAGTTGAATACCATAAGGCGCAGTTGTGACCAGTTTTCGATATTTTTCTTCACTTTCCCGAAGCTCGATTTCAGCCTTTTTACGATCCGATATGTCGATAAAATATTCTAAGAGCTTTTCCTTTTCATCTATGACGATGGAGACGACTGATTTAAGAACAGGCACCCGGCCCCCATCTTTTAGAACTATTTCCCGTTCTTTGTTGTCAATTGTCTGACCCAGATCACAAATAGGACACATGCCCTCAGATGCAGGGCATATAAATTTGTGGCATTTATGCCCCACGATATCATCCATGTCTGCGCCAAAGAGGGAGGCCGCATAAACATTAACCGATTCAATTTTCCGAGTTGATACATCAACCATCATCATGCCGGCTGGCAAGTGTTCGGCCAGAGCAATCTGTATGGTTTGGGCTTTTGATAGTTCCCTCTCCGCCCTTTTTCGATCCGTAATATCTTCACCGGAGCTGAGGTGACCGGTAATTTTACCGCCGGCATCTTTCAGTATGGTATTATGCCACGCTATCATCCTTTCTTCTCCGGATTTTGTCAGCACCGGATTTTCATAATACTCGAAAGGCGTTATCTCGCCATTTAAAAGCTGTCTGGATATCGGCAGCAGATCCTTTCTCAGCCAATCAGGGATGAAATTTTCAAACCAGTTTTTCCCAATTATTTCTTTTTCATTATAGCCAAGTACCCTGCATCCTTTTTGATTAACAAGTGTAACGATCCCTTCAGCATTAATGGCAATAAAAATCGTACCGGCAAGATCCAGATATCTTTGTGCCCGTTCTTTTTCTTGTTTCAATGTCAGTTCTGCCTGTCTACGTTCTGTAATATCTCGAGTGATAGACAGAATGGCCTCTTCGTTTTTTAAGGTTATCTTCCGGGCGGACATCAGTCCATATCTGATTTGACCATCCTTTCCCACGAACGCTGCTTCGAGATTCTCCACAAATCCTTTAGCCCCAAGTCCTTCTATCATTTTCTTCCGGTCTTCAGGATTCTTCCAGATATTTAAAGAAAGGGAAGTTTTTCCGATCACATCATTGCGTTCATATCCCATGATTTGAGTGAATCCCTCATTGATATCAAGGTATAGTCCGTCTTCGAGCCGGTTAATGTTGATTGAATCCGGACTTGTCATAAAAGCCAGGCGGAATCGCTCTTCAGATTCCCTGAGGGCGGTCTCGGCTTTTTTCCGTTCGGTGATATCTCGAACTATGCCCCATAGGCTAACCGGATTATCTTGATCTTTTACAAGCCAGACCTTTATGCTTATTGGAAAAACGGTACCATCTTTTCGTATGTATTCTTTTTCGTATTCATCAGAATATCCTCGTGTAAAAACCTGATTCTTTACAATGTCAGCTTCAATTCCATGCCATTTTTCCGGGGTAAGTTCTTGGTATGTTTTTTTTAGTTCATCAAAATTGTCATACCCAACCATTTTTAGAAAGGCCGGATTGACTTCATTGATAACCCCATCAACGTCCGTAAGGATAATTCCGTCGATATTCGATTCAAATAGATCTCGATATTTTTTCTCACTGAATCGTAATGCTTCTTCTGCTATTTTATGGTCCGTGATATCTTGAACAACCCCTGAGACTCTGATGATGTCATCATTTTTATCTCTGATGATTTCGGCTAACTCTTGAACATGACGGATTGATTCATCCGGCAGTATAATGCGATGTTCAATGTCGATATATCTGTTTTCCTTCAGTGCAGAGTCTCTCTCTTTGATAAAGCTTTTATAGTCATCGGGGTGTATGCAGGCTTCGAACGATTCTGCTGCTGGTTGGAATGTTTTTTTGTCACGCCCGAAGATTTGAAAGACCTCATCTGACCAATTCAATTCCCCGGTAGACATTTCCCAATCCCAATGCCCCAACTTTGCAATTAATAGAGCCTGCTGCAAACGTTTGCTCAGTTTCTTGAGTTTTTCATCTGCAATTTTTCTTTCAGTAATTGGGAAATTATATCCCAAATAACCAGTGATATTCCCTTTCCCATCTTTTATCGAGGTGGCAGTACCATAAACCCAGGTGACCAATCCTTGATCATCCTGGAATCGATACTCAATCCCCCATTTGCCTTCAGATTCCACCATGCCATACCAGGATTGGCCAATATATTCTCTATCGTCCGGATGCAAACCTTTTATCCAGCCCTTACCCTTTGCGGCCTCCATTGTCATTCCAGCCATTTTCAACCAGGCTTGGTTTGCATAAATGCAATCTCCATTGATGTCTGTCTCGTAAATACCGCCAGGTGAAAGGGAAGAGATATGTCTAAATCGAGTCTCGCTCTCGCTGAGTTTTTTTTCTGATAGCTTTTTATCAGTAATGTCTTTCATCACATATAGTACTGTTCCTTCTCCTATGTTTACAGATTTAGCGCTGACGGATAAATATCGTCTTTGTCCATCTGAGTTCTGAATTGACCACTCAATGTTCCGCAATTCTCCTTTTGATTTAAGGTTTGATATTTCGCAAACCGATCCGTTCATTAGCACCTGTATATGTTGGTAGCTATAAATTTTATCTTGAGAAAGCCCAAATATTTCAAATGTATTTGGACAGACATACAGCAATTCCCCTTGGTCATCTGTGACAATAACCGTATCAGAAATGCTTTCGAGCATAAGACGATATGCGGATTCGGAAACTATGGTTCCATCAAAACAGAGAGGTCCTCGTTCGAGTTCCCTGATTCTTAATTCCAATTCTTCATATGTGGGTTTCTCAGGCATATATGCTCCAATTGGATTAAAAATTGGGGTATGCGCATGTCTCCAGCTATACCCAGATTAATCGTTATAGATATCATAATCGGGATAATACTTCTTGGCACAGTCACGACAGATCCCATGGCTGAAAACAACTCCAGAGTGCTTTTGAAAATAATTTTCAATTTTATCCCAATACCCTTTGTCATTCCTTATGTTTTTACAATGCGCACAGATCGGCAAAAGACCGGTCAATTGCTTTACATTGGCCAGGGCATTTTCTAATTTTGAAATCAGTTCTCGATTTTTCTTTTCTGCCAGATCCCGTTGGTCCAGATTCCGGCTGTTTTGAAGGGCAATGGCGGCAAGCTCACCAAATCCGCCTGCGATCCTTACATCCTCTTGGGTAAAATCGCTGTTTTTATTTGCCAGCCCCATAATGCCGATGGTTTTTTTATTTACGACTAGTGGAGCGAACATGACATTTTCAAGCCGCACATGTCCTTTGGGCAAGTATTGAAGCCATTTGGAATTCATAAAATTATTGTCATATACCGTGCTGTTTGTCCGGTAGGCGGTTTCCCTCAATCCCCTGATCGGCATGGGCAGTTCCGGATCGACCGAGCAAGGCAGCCCGCCTGCTTCAAGGAACAGCACCTCATTTTCTTCCCCATCTTCGGACAACAGAGCCACATACCCGGAGGTTGAGCCAATGACTTCAGAACAGATATCAAACACCTTTCTGGCTGCAGTCTTAAAATCCGTCTGTTCAAGAACGGCACGAGCGCCTTTCAATAATGCCCGGATTTCTTTTTCAAGGAGGTTCGCGTCGGACAATGACTTCTCAAGTTGTTGTTTGGCCTCTTTTAATTCCGTGATGTCCGTAATCATGAGCAGCAATTCATTGTTTCCTGAATCAGATTCATAAAACGCTTTGGTATGCACTTTTGCTCTTATCTGTATATGGTATTCTCTGTTTTTGGCCCCGATCATTTTGTATTCAGACAGTTTCTCATCCGGTTGTTTAAATAACGCATTAAACCTTGCGCGGAAAAGCTGTCCATCCTCCTGGGTCAGGAAATCGGCAAATGCCGGAATCGATCCCTTGATCTGCGGTTTGCCCACTATGGCTTCAAAAGCAGAATTAAACTGTCTGATCATACCGGCTTTGTCCAGGATGACATAACCGAACGGTGCATTATTGAAAAGACTGATATACCGGTTCTTGTTGGCTTCAGATATCAGCTGGGCAGCCCTAAGTTCTTCATTCTGGATTTCGAGCTCGATTTGATGGATCTGAAGTTCTTCAACCAGTTGATTGACAGAATGCCTGTCCATGGCTTCAACTTCACAGGATAATGTATTGAGCTTTTTTTGTGCTTTTTGTCTTAGAAGATCTTTAAAATTATCTGTCTTCATTTTGAATCGTCTCCTCCTCATATATCCTGCATTGTCTGTCCCTGTTTATCCTTTATTTCAATATAGTCCGTAATATTTTCGAACATGGTGAAAACCTGGAACGGCTGCGTTTCATCTTTCCTGTATTCTGGAATTGCATTCACCCGTATCCATTGATGTTGTTTTTTCTTCGGGTGAAAAACCCCCATGACAAAATTTTTCACCGGTTTCCCGCTTTTAAGGGCAACCATTGAAGGGTGTTTTGATCCGTGAAGCGCTTGCCCATCTCGTGTGATGACATTCCAGTCCGGATCAATGGATGTTTTCCCTCTCATCTGGTCTAGTGTCAGTCCAAGTATCTCCTGGGCTGCCGGGTTGGCTGAAATAATTTCTCCATCTTTATTCTGATACACCACACCCAGGCTGATTTTTTCAAAAAGGGTATTGTATTTCACCTCGGTTTCACCCAGGCGCTGACGCAGCGTCTCATGGGTTGTCATATCATCAAAAATGACGGCAAGCCGGTTTCTGGGAAGTGAAAACGCGGTCACCCGGTAATGGCCGGAAATGTTGTTGTCTCCATATTCCAAATCATTGATGATATAGGGTTTGCCGGTTTCCGTGACACTTAGAAACTGACCCAGTATTCCAAGCTCCTTGGCCTTAGGCCAGATTTTTTCAAATGTCATCCCTTTTGATTTTTTTCGGCTGACTCCGGTCATTATTTCAGCTATTTGATTACTGTCTTCAAAAACGAGTTGATTTTTTTTGTTTAAATGATAGATAAACAGCCCGGACGGCATATACTGGGTGATGTCTTTTGAAATCGTCTGACTGTCTTCCAGGTCCTGTTTAACTCGTTTCAATTCTGTTACATCGACAAAAATAAAAATCGTTCCGGCGTAAGCGTCTGGTCCGATATGATAGGGCAATATCCGGATAAGATATTCGGTTTGCTCCTGGTCTGTTAATTCCAAGACTATCTGTTGATTCGTTTTCTGGACTTTCTGGGCGGTTTCAAAAGGATTGAACTTCATTATTTTATGAGAAATGTGATGGATGGGCCGACCGATATCCTTTTCCATGATATTAAAAATAGCCGATATTTTTGGAGAATATTTGCGAATTTCATTGTTTTCATCCAAAATTAAAATTCCTACCCCTGAACTTGACAGCAAATTCTCAACATCATTATTCATTTCAGTCAGCTCCGTGATCTTGTTCTGGTATTCGGCGTTGACCGTAAAAAGTTCTTCATTGGTGGACTGAAGTTCCTCATTGGTACTCTGCAATTCCTCATTACTGGCAAGCAACTCCTCGTTTGTGGCCTGAAGTTCCTCATTGGAGGTTTCCAGTTCTTCTATGGTAGCTTGTAGATTTTCTCTTGCAAACTGAAGTTCCAGCTCCAGATCTTTAATCCTCTGGCGAACATCCTGTTCAATATCATAGGCGTCCTGGTCCATGGGAACTTTTAGCGCTTCAGACTTCATCTCTTCAAAGAAAACAGCTACCAGGGATTCAAATCCTTTTTTATCCGGGAGGGGGATAATGCGAAGGGTTGTATTTTTCCGTTCATCCTGAAAATTGAATTTAACATTGGAATAAACCAGGCTTTCCTTGGTTCTCAATGCTTTTTGGATGCCTGTTGCCAACGGTATAGCCAGGTCTTTCTGGGCCATTTTAGTAATATCGTAAACCACTTTTCCCGAAGGAACTTTGAAAAAACCCTGGGTCTCGCCAAAGATATGAAGCACGGTCATCTCTTCATTCACGATGACAGAAAGCGGTATATACTGACCTTGAAGAACATTCAGGTACCGTTCCATCATGCTGTTGTCTTCAAGCCTTCTGTTCAAGCGCCTTGGCTCTCCCTCCGCAAACAAATAATTTGTTTTAAATGAGGAGTTATCAACAATTTCTTTGTTACCTGAAGTGATTTTGGCCTTATATTTTCCTGTAGAACGGTAGAGTTTGAATTTCTGGTTGATGACTTCAAAACAATCAGTCATTTCCCCTATGGTTTCACTATTCCCCAAAAATAGCACACCACCAGGGTTCAATGAAAAATTAAACATCTCCAACGCTTTTTTCTGCAACACGGGCTGTAGATAAATAAGCAGATTCCTGCAACTGACCAGATCAATCTTTGTAAACGGCGGGTCTTTTACCAGATTGTGCTGGGCAAAAACCACCATTTCCCTTACATGCCGTGTAATCTGATAGTTATCCCCTTTTCTATAAAAATATTTTCCTAAAAGAGCAGGTGTCAAATCAGCGGTGATGCTTTCCGGGTAGACCCCGTTTCCGGCATGAAGGATAGCGTCGCGGTCAATATCGGTGGCAAAGATTTTAATATCCCTTGTGATTCCAAGCTGTGCCATGGCCTCTTTGGCAAGAATCGCAATTGAATAGGCCTCTTCCCCGGTGGAACAACCGGTTATCCAGAATCTTATTTCACGGTTCTCTGCCCGACGAATAATTTCAGGAAGGCCTTTTGCCAGCAACTCGTTCATGGCCTCAGGATCTCTGAAAAAGCTTGTGACACCAATCAAAAGTTCTTTGTAAAGCGTCATGACTTCTGCTGGAAACCGTTGGATATACTGCACATAATCATCAAGAGTATCCATCTGGGTAACCGACATTCTGCGTTCAATCCGGCGGGTAATAGTGGAAGGTTTGTAATAGGTAAAATCAACCTTTGTTTTTGCCCGGAGTTCGGAAAAAATTTTGGTCATCCCCTGTTCATCGTTCAAAAGCCGATCGGATGGTTTTTTCCCTGCCACATAGCGATGCCCTACATAAGCCATCAACTGGTCAGCCATTTCTTCAGGTGGCAAAACAAAATCTGCGACACCGGTAGATATAGCCGCCCTGGGCATACCATCAAATTTTGCTGTCGCTTCTTCCTGAACCATGACCATGCCGCCGTTCTCTTTGATGGCCCGAACCCCCCGGGTGCCGTCGCTGCCGGTACCGGACAGGATGATGGCAATGGCTTTTTCTGCTGCATCTTCTGCCAATGACCGTAAAAAAATATCAATGGGCAGGTTAACACCCCGTACATTATCTTTTTCTTTCAGGATGAGTTTGCCATGAAATATCGTCAGATTCTTTTTGGGCGGAATCATGTAAATATTATTGGGTTTGACTTCCATACCGTCCACCGACCGGTGAACCGGTATTTTTGTCTTCTTGGACAGCAGCTCGACCATCAGACTCTTATAATCCGGGGATAGGTGCTGGATGACAATGAATGCAAGACCGCTGTCGGTTGGCATTCGACTGAACAGATCTTCAATAGCCTCCAGTCCTCCTGCAGATGCCCCTATACCGACATAATGAACGGCCTGTCTATTATTTTCTTTACTTTTCGTCACGGAAGTCGTCCTTTTTCGGGTTTTTACATAGTAGATTTTTCATGGCTTCTGGGCTTAAACAATCTGAACCCATGATGTTAATATATACCATAAAAGAAAAACTGAATGTTTACAAAAAAACGCCAGTTTTTTACAGCCAAAACCTGTGAATTTTTACTTGCTGGTTTGAAGAAATGTTTTTAAATTGGTTTTATCCTTGGTGAGGCTTAATTTCTTTCTGATATTTTCTCTGTGAAAATAGATCGCCCTGACACTTGTTTGCAGGGTGTTTGCAATTTCTTTTGTGGATTTGTTTTGTTTTATCAAATCCGCCACTTGCACTTCCTGAGGCGTAAAGGTTTTAAACATCAGCACTGTTGATTCATTTCCTTTAAATAAAACTTCTTTGATATTCCTGTTTAGTATATCAAAAACCAGTGAAATTTCTTCACGGCTTTTGTTTTTTATTGAAACATCAAAATAGGGGAAGATCAACTTTTTAAACCCGGCAATAATTTCATCTTCACGTTTTTGTTTCTCATGATATCGATGCTCGATCAGAACATTTAAGGCACTATTCATCTCTTCTAATTTTGCAGCATGAGCTTGTAATTCTGATTGTTTTTTTTGGATTTCTTCTTCCTGTTTTTTTCGATCATCAATATCTTCCATCATTGGCAAATAAAAAAGAGGGGCTCCGGAGGTATCTCTGATTAAGCGTAAAGATAATTTTATCCATATAGGTTCTCCATTTTTCCGAATGTATCGTTTATCCATTTGATAATGATCAATAAGACCTTTCTCAAGATCTCGGGCATATTGGACATCTTTTTCCAAATCATCCGGATGCGTGATATCAGGAAACCCTATTTTTAAAAGTTCTTCGGAACTATAGTCTGTAATTCTGCAAAGCTCTTGATTGACTCTTAAAAATTTAAAATCCAGGCTTACAATGGCAGCACCAATAGGGGCGTGATTGAAAGTCCGCCGAAATAAATTTTCAGTCGTCTGCAGTTTCTCTTGTGCTTTGATATATTTTGTTATGTCCGTTAATATGGCGTAATAGCCTTTAACCTTACCATCTTCTTGTATGTCAGGGATTAGCGTGGCATCGATATCAAGAGTTTCCCCTTTGTTATAAGGGAATCGTTCATAATAATTAACTCTTGTTCCCTTAAGGACTTTTTCAATATGAGGCCTTGTCTTTTTAAAGGCTTCGACACCGATAACTCCCATCAAGGTTTTATTTAAGATTGCAGTGGCCGTAATACCAAATTTTTCTTCATAGGCTTTATTAATAAAATGAAATTTTAATTCTTTATCAATGTATGCAATAAATTGAGGGAGTACATTCACAATCGTCCGAAACTTTTGTTCACTTTCTTCAAGTTTTTTATCAGCAATTTTTTTTTCTGTGATATCCCTAAAGGTATACAGAATCGTTCCCATGCCAATGGAAACGCTTTTCACATTTGCTAATAAAAAGCGGGTCTGATGATCCTTATTCGATATTTCAACCGGAATGTTGCAAATCTCCTGTTTTTTATTCAGTTCGTCATAATTGAAAATTTGATTGCCTAATAGATTTACTATATTATTAAGAGACTGAATCTCTTCGCGATTGAATCCAAAAATCAAGTGGGTATTGGGACATATATATGTGAAGGCACCATCACTATCCGTGATTAAAACTGAATCAGAGATATTTTCAATGATTTCCCTATGCAGGTTTTCTTTCTCCCTTAATTCATCAGAAAGCCGGCCATGCTCTAAGGCCAAAATGGCTATATCAGAAAAAAATTCCGCAGTATTTTTATCCTGATCCGTAAAACCGGTCGGCTTATTCGCAAGACCTATCACTCCGATTGTTTTTTTACCCATATTTAAAGGAGAAAACATCACGTTTTGCAAATGGACGTGTCCAGAGGGCATCAGGTCAATCCACTCACTTTTCATGAAGTTATTTTCATAAACGGCTTTCCCTGAATAGTACGCAAAAGACCGTAACCCTCGAATGGGCATGGGTAAATTCGGGTCCACAGAACAGGGTAATCCGCCATCATCCAGAAATAAAACTTTGTTTTCACTTCCATCCTCACTTAATAAAGCGACATACCCACAGGTTGCACCAATTAAGGATTTACAAATATCATAAATAGAACGGGCAGAATGATCAAACGATGTCGATAGAGGAATGGTTCGAATGGCTTTCAACATCATGGCCATTTGATCTCTTTCTTTGCTGACCTCTGCCAATCTCGTTTTCAAATTTTGATATGATGGTTCCCCTGACATGACAGATCTCCCTTTTTACTTTTCTGTCTTCCTTATCACCATATGGAAGTGACTATATTAAAATTCTGTTATAATCAAGTTTATTGAAACAACAAGCAAATGGTGGGACATTTCTCCAGGGCCAAACAGCAGAATGATATTTCCATCATTAATTTGGAATTTTTGTATAGGCAGATGAGCTAAACCTTTATAATACTTAATTGCGGGGTACTCGCAGTAAAATTTCAGTCAGCAATAACAAAAGAATGTCCAAGGGATTTTGAATTGAGAGACAGTGCGGCACCGCTGCGTCGTGGTGTCATAAAAATCGTGATAGGACGACACTTCTATGAGGTTCCCATCGGGGTCGCGAAAGTAGACGGACGTCATCGGGCCAAGAGCACCAGTACGAGGAACTGGCCCCTCTTCGATATTGATGCCAATCTTTCGCAAATGATCGATGACTGACTGGGGCGACTCCGTGGTGATGAAACACAAGTCGGCTGAACCGGGAAGGGGATGGCTCGCGTGAGGGGCAAGAGGTGCATTTGCAGGATGAAGATTGATCTTCGATTGCCCGAAAGCAATAGCTTTTCGCCCAGAGCCGAACGTAATGGGTGCCATCCCGAGAGCGGTTTGATAGAATGAAATCGTTGTATCTACGTCCTGCACGGTCAGAACGAAATGATCGAGACGCTCAATCTGCATGGGGACTCCTATCGTTTGACTCCCAACCGTGGTAACAACTGGAAAATTTACATCATATACCCTTATCCCTGTAAAAATTTTCCATACTATTTTTTATCATCATAATCAATCTGGAAAAATCATTCCAGGATATCAAGCCATTCTTTACATTCTCCACGATAATAAACATCTACAAACCCAACAATGATGTTATTTAACCGGGGTATTCGCCGTAAAATTTCAGCCAGCACCACCAAAAGAATGTCTCAGGGATTTGAGACTGAGAGACAGCGAGGACTATTCACAGGATGGGCGCTGTTTTTCAGGTGAATGGGAACCCCGGATTATCCCTGTTTATCCTCTTTTTGTTCAAAAACAATCAATCAAAAATATATTGTATATTTGTATTTTTTCATTCGTAGTTGCAACATCAAATTTTATAAGATAGATCCCCCCAAAACCCGCCAAATCCCGTTCCAATATAGAACCCCCTACTATATATATTAATAACCATAGGTAATAATCACCCGCCCTTTTAAACTGAAAAATTTCAAGTTCCCAAGGGGATTTAACCATGATCTCTAAAAATTAACCATTTCAGCGACAATCCCGGATAATCATCATTAAAAAAAATATTCCCCTGGTTAGAATCTTCCATGCCCTCAATCCATAGGTTTCTCACCAGACAAAAAACAGAAACCGGCTCATCGATACTTATATGGCTTTAAAGATTCTTTGATACTATTTCCGGGTTCAGCAAAAAATTGGAATCAAACTAAACCATAGTTTTCCTTAACTAAGAACTACACCCTCGAAATAGATTTTTCTTTAAGTCCTATTATACAACAGAATCATTCCGTCAGATCCACGCAACAATCCCACCTGAAATCTTACCTGACGGCCCCGCCGATTGAATTCCTTTTTCCGTCTTCCATTAATCGATCATCCTTGATGGAAGCTGTTTATAAAACTTTTTAAATACATAACCAAGGAGAAAATCATGCATGAAACCGTAGCACCAGAAGAAGTCAGAAGAGAAAAAGTTTTTATCCCCGAGAATTTTTCAGTCAGTGAGATTCAGAAAAAATATTCATTGACCAGGGCGGCATCAAGACGAGCAAAAAAAACGGGTTCTTTGTGAAAAACTACATGAAGAAACAAATTATGATTGATCCTTCCTTCAATCCCGCTATAGCATATAACCTGGCCAAGAGGGTCTATTATAAAAATTTCCGTTTTAAATTCAAAATCGCTGAAGAGATAAAGGAAGATCTTTTACAGGAAGCATGGGTAAGGCTCTATGAATTGTCCGGAAAGAAGACCACAGATGATAGATTCGATGATAATTATTGCAAATTTTGGGTTGCCCATAATGCCATGCTTGCATTTATTAAGACCTGGGAAAAACAGGTCCGTTACAAGCAGATCTGGAAAAATGTTGAAGATGTGATCCGGTGTTATCCGGAATTGACACTACATTCAAATTTTACGACCTGTTGATTTCCGGTTTAATGAACAAAATTGAAAAGAATACCAATGAAAAGGATAAAATCATGACAGGACCCAATATTAAACCAACCGTTAAGCTTATTGATACAAACGGTAATGCATTTGCCATAATCGGGCGTGTTAAAGATGCTCTTCTCAAAGCTGGCGCCGACAAGGAATACGTTTTGAAGTATCAAAATGAAGTCATGTCCGGGGATTATAATAATCTACTGTGTGTGACCATGGATTATGTGCATGTGACCTGATTAAATCCTTCCCCGGGAGAAAGGAAATGAATACAAAAGAAAACTTTATAGATGCGGATAGATATCTGTTTGACTTTTATTATTGCAGTACCCAAGAAGGATATGCCCAAGTGGATACCAGTCAAGATGCTTTATATTATGGAATATGGACCAACCCTTTTAAAAGAACTATCTTTTCTTATTGTGAAGGGGATACTTGTTTGAAAACCGCTGAAAATGACGATGAATATGTCAAAGAATTGTTGGGCATCAAAGAATGGAATTTTGAAAACGGATATGTCTTTAAGGGGATTGACCCAGGATTTAACCAAGAACTGAAAGAGAAATTTATTTCTTTGGGATTGATGGATCTGTTACATTAAAATGAAAATCCGGCGGATGCGATTTAATTTGGAGCCCGGTGATGTTGGCATGGAAATAACCCCTCTTTGTGATTGAAGGGGTTATTTTTTTTGTATTTGAATGGTTGTGGCAAGTCTTCGATATTGTTGAATGGGCAGACAAGAATTTCATTCAACTTAAGTATGTATAAAGATTAGCAGAGGCATTTTCACTCAGCGAAAGATTTTATCCAATTAAATCGATTTTGGAAGATCCTTCCGGATTCAATTATATTTTCATCAAAGTTGATTTTTAAAATTTCTTTACTGACATTGAAAAGATTGATATGGAATCAGCATGTGATGTCTGTCAGGGCAGCTTTAAAGAATCAATTTCAATAGACATAAACAATGCTTTTTACCTGATAATAGCCTTTTTTCAACTTCTCAGGGAAAATTGACCTGATAATAAAATTGTTAAATTTTCGAGGAAGCACAGATGGCCGGTGATGCGAAAGAACTCAAAAAAGTCGAAGACTTAGTTTTTTCTTTTTTCTGTGAATCCACCGATTTCAATGGAATCCCTCTCAGGAAGATCTCCCAAGAACTCGATTTGGGATACGAGTATTCAATAGATATAGTAAAAGGACTTGTAAAGGTTGGGATGGTGGCAATTCAATCGAGCACCAATCCCCATATAATTGGATTTACTCATCACCCTATAAATCCGCAACTGAAAATTTTAGAGCACGCTAAGAGTATTAAGGTCGCCAATCAGAAATTTGAACATTTTGAGATTGCTACAGAACAGGCTGAATACCCCATTTGTGTCTATCCAACCAAAGAATATTTACAAAAGCATAGAGATGTTAGCAAGTATGGGTATGCAAAGTATCAGATCGAACTGGCTTTGGCCGAGCCGCAATTGAGCTTCAGGTTTTTTGAAACAGATGTGTTAGAGCGCTATTCCGGCGATCCTAGATTTGAGTTTGAATTTTATGACTTTAGCGGCAGCGTATCCTGCAAGTACGATGAATTTGGCAATGCGATTCTCAGAGAAGAAGATCAAATATTTCTAAAATCATTTGGACTTGGCCTTGACTCTGGTTTAAATCGAGTCGTTGCAGTCTTGTTACGCGACTTAGGTCGACTGTCATCCGAGCATCAGGTTTTTTGGAGTTCAAAGGAAATATCTTCGTCAGACTGTAAAGTCCTGAAAGACTATTATGATAATATCATTCGGGGAAACTGGATAACCTCTAGATCAGTTTTTTCTGCTTTGATTGATGAAATAAACGCAATAAGCAGATTGACGGCATCAATTTTTGGGGCCTCCCTTTTTCGGAAGGAACTGGAGGGGGATAACAGGCCAAAAAACTTCACATTTTTCTTTTCTCCGACATCAAAAAATTATTATGACTTCATAAATTTGCTGGATAAGTTTCTTTCAGAAAACATTAATAAATCGTTTTTTGAGGGAAAAGTGGATTTGGAAGAGCTAAAACCTATCGATGAGAATACTTTTGAGCGTATCCAGAAAGGTACATTGCGCCTGCTGGAGGAGTGGATAAATAAGGTTTTTACGTACCCTGATGAAAATATTCCTATAGAAATCATGAAGCCCTTAAAAAAAGTTAGGAGCGAGAGACAGAAGCCTGCACATAAAGTCATTGACAACAATTATGATCCTTCATTTATTGATCTGCAAAAGAAAATAATGGAAGAGTGCTATCTGTCTGTAGGCAGCATTAGAAGAAATCTCCAAACTCATCCAAGTGCAAAGAATGTAGAATTAGAAAATAGGATAGATCAAAAAAATGTGAAGTATTATTGATGTGTCGCAGAGAAAATTTAACAAGTGCATGTTGTAACTGGTTTTCATCTGCGCTCCAAACCAGCAGCAGATGCAAGCGTTATACAAAATGAAAGCATGACTATTCAATCAAAATTTACACGATTCCCTGGAAAAGCAGTATTCACCTCCGGTGACTGCTGTGTTGATATGCCCTTTACCCTTCAACGGCAATTTTCACATATAGTATTTTTGGCTCAGGATGATAATTTCAGGAACGTTCTTTACGATCAATTCAGTAAGAAGCAAACATGGTCATTGTCTGGGCAGCTTGAGGATGGCCGCTGTATTCAAGCTGATCAACTTGTTCATACTGGTTGGAGTTTTGGGGGGTATGCTGAATTTTCACCCTTAGCAGGCGTTACCATCGGCCAATCGAATCAAGCGCCTCCTGTGGAGGCTCGTTACCCTCTCATTGGTATGTTTAACGGCAAGTTTTCTGTTAAGGATTCTGGATGGTCAATTGAGGTTTTCGATTCCGAAGAAAACGCTGGTTGCACTAAAGACCTATCAAAGGCATTGGGCGTACCTCTGGAAGGGCTTATGCTAAGGATAGCAAAAAGCCAGACAACATTCGATGAATATCATGAAAAAGCACGAGAAATAATGTTGCTCTTGTCATTGGCTACAGGGAACGGCATCACATCGCATAGGCAGATTGCAGATTGGGGTGATCAGGGAACGATGGAGGTATGGCGACAGTTTGTTGGAGATGAAATTGGCCCAGGCGAGATTGTGCCTAATTTCAAGTTGGGCAAATTTTTTGAGCAAGTCCTTCCAGTATGGAATCATCTGGAAAATGGCATGAAATCTGACATACGTCTTGCTGTTAGCTATATCAATCTTTCTGGTAGGGGATACCTCGATACGCGGCTCTTTCAAATTACCCAGGCATGGGAATTTCTTGCTGCCGCATGGATGCCGAAAAGCAAATTAAATGCTCTCGAAAGCGATCTTCGAAAAAGGGTTAAATGCAGTTACCGCGGATGGAAAAAGGAACATCCTGAAGTGGACCCAAAAGGCTATTGGGGCACACGTCTTGTTTCTCCCTTTCAATGGCCCGTAATGAAGCGTCAGATTGAGTCTTTGGCTGAAAGCGTAAACATTAATTTGGCTAAAGTTGGAATTGATTTTAACCTTTTGAAAGAAGCCAGAAACAGCGTCGCTCATACAGGTAAGATGACAGATAGAATGAGAACAGATAAGCCTTATCCATTGCTGTCGGCGGCACAATTTGGGCTTCAGCTATTATTGTTGGCTAAGCTTGGATATTCCGATTTAGTTGTTGCAAGCAAAGAAGGCTGGGAATCATATGAACCAATTAAGATATTTCTCATGGAAGAAATATGAGTTGTATAACCTATTGCCCCACCGGATTCGCATAGATCTCCGGCGGTGAGATTGCCGTTAAACTTTATTTTTTGAAAATATCATCAGAAGCTATTCCCCAAAATTCAACAAAATATATAAAAAGAATTTCTTTATCCGACTTCACCTGATCATCTTTAAAGGATATCAAGATCAATAAAATCCAATTTCTGATATTCCTGTCAATACTATATAAGAATCAAATAGTCTCTTTGTTTTTATATGGAATTCTGATCCTCCCCCGGTATTGTAGACACGAAGTTAAGCCTCTATAATGCAAATTAAGGAGGACAAAACATGAATACAGAACCCAGAAGAAAGTTTGACCAGGACTTTAAAAGGAACGCCGTGCTGTTATGCGCCGAACCTGGACGATCAGTTGTAGATGTGGCAGAAAATTTAGGTATCAATAAGGACCTCCTGTATAGGTGGCGCCGGGAATATCACAGGACAAACGGGCAATATGTATTTCCAGGCAATGGGATTGAAGCATTGACCCCGGATCAGAAACGAATTCGAGAGCTTGAAAAAAAGCTCCGGGACACTGAAATGGAGAGAGACATATTAAAAAAAGCCATGGCCATCTTCAGCAGGACATCGAAATGAAGCATCATTTTATTAAAGATCACCGCTCCGAGTTTACGATGAAGAAGATGTGCCAGGTGTTAAGCATTTCCATGAGCGGTTTTTACCATTGGATAAACAGGATACCATCAGCAAGGATCAGTGAAAACGAACGTTTAAAAGACCGTATCCTTGAACTGTTCTCAGAGCATAAAGGGATGGCAGGCAGCCCTATGATTACAGCGGATCTCCACGATGACCCAGAATTCTGTGATGTGGGGGAAAACAGGGTCGCCCGGTTGATGAAGGAAATGGGCCTGAAATGTAAAACATTGAAAAAGTTTGTTGTCACCACGGATTCCAAACACAATGAGCCCGTGGCTCCGAACCTGCTGAATAGAGAATTCGATGTTAAAAAACCAAACTCTGTATGGGTAAGCGATATCACGTATTTAAAAGTTGGGCAGCGCTGGCTTTATCTGACGGTTTTTATTGATTTGTTTTCCAGAAGCATTGTCGGCTGGGATTTAAGCCGGTCTCTTGAAAGACATTCTGTTATCCGGGCGTTGAAAAAAGCAATCCTGCGTCGTCGGCCAGGCAGAGGGTTGATGATCCATAGTGATCGAGGCGTGCAATATGCCAGTGAGGATTTTAAAAAAGCACTCAATACACATGGTTTTATTCAAAGCATGAGCCGTAAAGGCGATTGCTGGGATAACGCCGTTGCAGAATCTTTCTTCCACACGTTAAAAACGCAATTGATCTACCATATTCGTTTAAATAATTTTGAAGAAGCTGAAAGAATTCTCTTTAAATATATAGAGGTTTATTATAACCAAAGGAGAAAGCATTCGGCCAATGGCTGGAAAGTGCCTGCTCACAGTGAGCAGGAATGGTACAACCTGAAAAATGTGGCTTAACCCTGTCTCCAGTTTTCTGGGGGAGGATCATTCCCCCAAATTCCCTATGAACAAAATCAAGCTGCATGAGATGTGATTAATTAACTGGCACCTCCTCTAAATCAAACCATCTCTTCTTGCTCTCCAAATTCTTTTGTTTGGCCGCACTCAATTCCGGAAAAAACTCCAACCCGGTTACTCGCTCGATTTCATCAATCGTCGTCACATAATCCATGAAATTATTACCCTGGGGAACCTGGGGAAAAATAAAAGAAACCGCCTTCATTGTGGAAAGATATCCTTTTTGGAAAGCAATAATCGTATAAAACTCATCGGGTATGGCGACACCGGATTTCAATTTATCTGGTGGATTCTTCTTGAAGATCGGACCAATTATGACATAAGCACTATGCACCTGTTTATTTGCTGTATCATCCTGGGAGATTTCGTCACGGATTTTCCCTTCAAGCTGCATCCATATCCCTCGATTCAATTCTTTTTTTTGTGGGCATATATTGGACATTAAAAAAGTTTCAAGTTGAGCCATCTGACCATATTGTTCAAGAATCGCAGCATTGGGGACCATGTGCCCTCTATCATATCCGGAACTCTCATAATCTTCATGGGTGACTTTTGAATCTGTCCGGACATCAACAAAGAAAGTCC
>CAZWMY010000063.1:0-21823 GCA_964635025.1 uncultured Desulfobacula sp.
GGAAAGGAATCGAAAAACCACTTCAATCGGAACGTTATTCTGAAAACCACTATAGATAAAAAAGGGGGGTCGGATAGATTCCATTAACAAAAAAAAATAACCGTGTCCTTTCCTATAATGCAAACGAAAGAAGCGCTTATTCCATCCATAAGACCGGATGTCCCGGTATTATCATTTTTTTTGCCTAAGCCTGAAGGCTTATTCCTTCTTTTTTAAAAGAAAATGGGGAATAAACCTTGGGTCTATTTTGTCAGGATCAACCCTGCTGTATTCGGCTTCAAGCTCTTTTATCAGATCATTTAAAATTCCCTGGAATTCTTTTCCTATCTCTTTTTCATTCATTCCTGTTACCTCGGTGATCCAGATGAGGAGATCATTGAATTGAATCCGGCCAGGTTTTTCCGAATCCGCGGTTGAAAAAAGCGCTCTGAAAAATTTTTTAAATGACCGTGTATCTATGGGCCTCAGATCTTGCGGAAGCTTCAGGCGGTTTTTGGCCCACAAGGTCAAAAGCAGTGTTTTATAGGTGAGAATGCCTTCTTCAAAGGAAGAGACATCCACTGAAAATTTTGCCAAAACCGTGTCCAGGGCAATGACCTCATCCAGGAGCCGCCCGGTCCGGGTGATATCCGGTATGGTTTTGAAATTTCTGTAAAGCTTTCCTGATGCGTAATTGTCATGGTACAGGGGCCGATCCAGAAAAAGACCGCCCACAACCCCGAGATAGGTTTCCCCAAGAAAGCTTAAAGGTAGATTTTTCTTTTTTAAAAAGCTTTGCCTGAACCAGTTTACGGCTTTTGTTTTCAGGACGATACCTGCCCTTGACCCTGTTCTGAAGATGTCTTCCAGAAAATATTCCCGGATCACATCCTTTGCAAACTCAGGTTTCAGATTTCCCTTGAGAATCACTTCAACCCCGAGGTTGATATAATCACGGGCTTTTAATACTGCTTTTTCAAGGTCTTCTTTCTCCCGGAGCCTTATCCTGTCCGCGGAAATGATTTTATTGATCAGGGCGGCGAGTTCCGATTCCAGTTGCAGGGAAAATTCTGGTTCCACAAGTTTCATGGCAGCGATAAACAGATCCTCTCCTTCAATAAACGCTGAAAAATACTGGGGAGGAAATGGAATTTCAGGATCAAAGGAGTGATGTTTAATAGATGGGGTTTTGGGGCGCTTTCGAAGGGCGGACAATTTGGCAGGCTGATAAATACCGATGGCTTCGTGGGGGGGTAAAAATCCTTTTTCCGCAAGTCTCATGTTTTTCAGGCGGAATTGTTCTTCTTCGGTTTCAGCCGTTAACACAGCGCTGGTTTCAAGAAGTAGCCCATGGAATACAGATAAATCCATTTCCGCCAGCTTTTTAAGCATCTTTTCAATCAGTTCTCTTGCATCTTCATTGTTTTCAGGAAACAGATCGTCTGCTTCATCCATGAATTCAGGCGGGTCCGGGAACCTGAAATAAAATTTATCATCCACAGTGATATAATCTTCGAAATCATCCGGAGGAAATTCATCATGTTCCCGGATGAAAATCGACATGTTTTTGAAAAGAAAGAATTCAAAAAAATCAGGTTTTTCCTTGATGATCCAACGCAGGAGTCTTTCCGGATCAGCCTGGAACAGGACATCAAAGGTTTTGGCCATGATGTTTGTGTTTAACCGGTCATTGTCCCAGACCTCCACATCCAGGATATATTCCCATTGATCCGACCGGGCCATGGACAGGACCGGGATAAAATCATAGGGCCCGATCTTGTGCATGAGATAATAAAGGTCCTGGTCCGGGAAGGACTGGATCAGGATGGCGGGTGACGGTGCCTCAAGGATCATCTCCAGTGCTTTTTCAGGGGTACTGGTAAGAATGTCATGGCGCCGGGCCCGAAGTTTTAGTTCCCTGTTCTGAAGATTGGCCAATTGATAATCCATGTTTTGGTCCATTTTGTGTCCTTAGCTGTTTTTTTTACAGATTTGTATATAGTACCGGGTTTCCGGATATTGTGTGAACGGTTCTAAACATGTCAGAGCGGCTTTGAACCGGCCTTTGTTCATAAGGCAGATCCCCATGCAAAGATTCAAATCTTTATGGTCTGGGAAATGGGTCAGCCCGTTTTCAAGGATGGTCATGGCTCCGTCAAAGTCCCTGGATTTTTGTTTCTGCATGGCAAGCCCTAAGAAAGCCCTTGCATCCGGGTCATAGGCAAGGGCCTGTTCAAAAAGCCGGGATGCGGTCTCGTCCTGGTTTTTGACCCGCGAGTCGGCAGCATATTCGCCATGTGAAAAGGTCATGGCAAGCCGGGACAGAAAATCTGCATGACATGAGTATAAATCTTTTTTGTCCAAAAGACTAAGGTTCTGTGAAAAGACATCGAGATTATTGTAAAAGGCGGTTCTTAAATTATCCCCAAAGGTTTTAACCGTTTTAAAATCAAGGGCAGGGTCGATTTCAAACCAGGGGAGATCCTCAATTCTCTGGTGCCAGAAATCATCCGACACAAGGTTTTTCTTTTTTGCGGTTTCATAGAGAAAGGTGCCGGGAAAGATGACCAGCATATAGAAAACAGCACTCAGGGGCTGGATGATCCGGATGAGATCAAGGCTTTCCTGGATGGTTTTTTCAGTTTCTCCAGGGGAGCCGTAGATGAAATAGGCTCTTGGAAGAATGCCGTGGGCCCGGGTCATGGAAAAAGCCGAGATGATCCTGTCCTGATCAATGGGCTTTCCAAGGGTTTTCCGGATTTTTTCAGACCCTGACTCAACTCCGTAACTGATCTGGATGCAGCCTGCCTTTCGCATGGCAAAAAGAATATCTGCATCCACATAATCCACCCTTGAAATGGCATTCCAGGTGATGGAAAGGTTTTTCTCCGTGATCAGGCGGCAGAATTCCAGAACTCTCTCCTTATCCATGGTAAAGGTGTCATCGGAAATAAAAAAATGCGTGACCCCTTTTTTTGAAAGGGCTTCAATTTCATGGACAAACCATTCTGGCGAATGAAACCTTATTTTCCGGTTTGCCCAGAATTTCGGTGATCCGCAGAATGTGCAGGCTCCAGGGCAACCCCGGCTCATGGCCAGGTGCTGAAACCTAAAATACGTTGAAGGGTGGACAAGGGCGTCAAGATTTTCAATGGGCAATCTTGGGGATGTCTCGACAAGGCGGTGGCCCTTTTTGAACACAAGACCCCGGATCTCTTCAAAATGTCCTTTTTGTCTGGTTTCAAGCTCATTCAAGAGTTCCAGAAAAGTGATTTCGCCTTCCCCTTTGGCAATGAAATCGATTTCAGGGCAGGCTGAAAAAAGATGATCAGAAAGAAAAGTGGGGGCAGGGCCGCCAAACACAATAGCAATATCCGGGTTGATTTTTTTGGCAGCCTTTGCACAGTCAATGGCATTCCATCGGTTGGGATTCATCACGGAAAAACCGATGACATCGGGTATCCGGGTTTCAATTGTTTTTATGAAAACGCTGACGGGATCTTTTTCAATATCTGCAAGGTTGAGGATTTGGGTATCAAATCCGTTTTCCAAAAGGAGCGCACCAATATAAAAAAGACCCATGGGCACGATCCGGGCATCTTCCCCGGAAATCCGCTTGTCAAGACAGGAAGGATTGACCAGAAGTATGTTCAGCCGCTTTGTGGTCATGAACCGCCGTATTAAAACGAACCTGTGATCAGATCGGCAAGTTTTCGCTTCGGGACATGATGGACCTTGTTTTCATCTCTCCAGTATTTGATATCCCCATCCTCCCCGACGTCATCGATCTGAATCTTTTCCACCGGTTTTCCAAGTGCCACCACCAGCTTTACCTCCAGGTGGTCGGGAATATTCAGATGGCCTTTGAGTTTTTTGATATTGATGGCCCCGAACATGCATCCGCTAAGCCCCATGGCCCGTGCGCCCAAAAGAATGGTCTGGGCGGCAATTCCGTGATCACACCAGAAATTATCGGAAATGGTGTGATCACCCATGATGACGATATAGGCCGATGGCCGTTCCGGTTTTTCAGGGCCTGGCCAGTCTGTAAGATAGGCAGCCCACCCAAGACAGGAAAAAATTTCTTCATTTTTTTGTTCATCCCGGCAGATGATGAATTTCAAGGGTTGCTTGTTGGCGGCCGATGCACAGTTACGGGCCAGCTCCACAAGAGCCTTGAGAGTGTCGATGCTGACCTTGTGGCTGTTGTCAAATCTGCGGCAGGACCGGTTATCCAAAACGAGCTGTTTAAATTTTTCTGAATTCATGATTTTTTCCCCATGCATCCCACGCGTTCAACACCGGTTGTGTTGAACTCAATCCATTTTACGATTTTGTCCATTTCCCTTGCCACTTCCTGAAGGGCCTTTCCCCTATGGCTGACCCGGCCTTTTTCTTCAATGGTGAGCTGGGCAAAGGTTTTATTTAAGTCCGGATAAAAAAACACAGGATCATATCCAAACCCGCTATTCCCAACAGGCTCATCAATGATAATGCCTTTGCATTCCCCTTCATAGGTCAGGGCGGCCCCGGTTGGAACCGCAATGGAAATCACACATTTGAACGAGGCATTCCGGTTTTTTTCATCTTTGACCGCAGCCAGCATTTTTTTTACATTCTCAGCATCTGAGGCATTTTCTCCGGCATACCGGGCGGAAATCACCCCGGGTGCACCGCCGAGGGCTTCCACGCAAAGGCCTGAATCATCGGCCATGGCCGGGTATCCGAGAATCCGGGCTGTAAAGGACGCTTTTTTATAGGCATTGTCGTCAAAGGTCTCCCCATCCTCAATGACTTCCGGGATGGGGCCAAAATCATCCAGGTTCAGGATCTCAACGGACGGGTGGTTTAATAATTCAGCAAATTCTCTTGTCTTTCCCTTGTTCCGGGTGGCAAGCACAATGATCTGTTTCAATGGGTGTCTCCCTTTGTTTCAGGTTGATTTTTGTAAAGGGTAGTATAAGACCCGGGACCTTGTTTGTAAACCCCGGAACAGGTCAAAGGCAATGGATAGACAAATCAAATCCCGGATTTATTCGGGCAGGACCAACAACCTTTTGCTCCGCCAGACCCGTACGATACGAATTTTGTCCTGATTCTGGCGGCAAACAATTCTGAAAGGGGGTCGTATACGTTCCCTCAGATAATTCAGGCTGAACTCGGGAACCAGGCGGCACATATCCGGTTGTTCTGAAAGGAGTTCTATCTCTTTAAATATTTCTGCAATCAACCGTTCTCCGACTTAGGGTATTTTTTGTTCCTTATAAAATTCAATTACATATTCAAGATCAAAAATGGCAGAATGGGCCAGGGAAATTGTTAACCGGGGCATGATCTTATCCTATATTGAGGCGTTTTTTGGCTTTTTCCAGACTCAATTCCCTGCCTTCTTCAAGATCGACAATGCCTTTCACCACAGCCCTCATAAAAGCACGTTCTTCAGTCACTGATTCATAGTCACAAAGCGCCTGAACCACTGCAACCCCTCATTCAATAGCGGCTTTTAAAAGCCCTGTAAATATGAATTACATAAAAAAGCATGGAGAGGTTTATATGATATTATTCCGTGTGGCCAGAACAGCAGCCTGAGTCCTGTCGTTTACCCCTAATTTATTAAAAATATTGATCATATGGCTTTTTACCGTATGGGGGCTGATAAATAAAAAGCCGGAAATTTCATTATTGGTATATCCTTTGGCAATCCCCCTGAGCACTTCAATTTCTCTGAAGGATCTGCTCCTGCTGTTCCTGGATTTGATTTTTCAGCCTTGATGTACGGATCGGCAAAGAAACCGAATTCACAAGGTTGCCGGTGTCGTCGAAAACCGGATAAACGGCATTCTCGGTGACAGGGGAACGAAGGCCCGGGCATTTATCAACTCTCACCTTTCCTTTCATGACGGCAGCAGCAAATGCCATGCAGGTGAGATAACCGCATTTCCGGCAATTTGTTTTTGGCAGGATTTTTAATATATCAATGATGGGAATGGCTTTGATCTGATCGTAATTCGGTCTGATATGTTTCTTCTGACCCTCTACATCATTCAGAAAATCGATAAAACCGGAAATAAAATCCTTGGCTGCCGCCTGACTCTCAAAAAAATGCACGGCAACCGTATCAGGATATAAAAAGCAGCAGTACCCGTTGATTAAAAATCGGAATGGTTTTTTATCGGCATGGGTCACCTTTGTGTTATCCTTATAATGGGTTCATTATTCATAGGGCAAAAAAAATACAAGAAAAAAAGCAAAACCTCCGAATGGGTGATGGAAAAATGATGCGTGGGCTGATAAAAAAGAGTTGAAAAAGATATTTTAATCCGAACATCCGGAGTGAGTATGACCGAATTTGCCAATGCCATGGAAGTGTTTAAGCTGCTTGATAAATCCAATTGCAGAAAATGCAGTGAAAAGACCTGTCTTGCCTTTGCATCCAGGGTTTTTTTAGGAGAAAGAGATTTGAATGAATGCCCGGTACTGCCCCATGAAATTTTAGAGCAATACCGGGGCAGACAAAAGAAAAAACAAACCAGCCAGGAATACCGGGAATCTTTTTTTCAGGAAATAAAAGAAAAGATAAAAGCCATGGACCTTGAACAGGCGGCCAAAAGGACCGGTGGGGTATTTTCCAATGGGCGGCTGACCTTGAGGATTTTCGGAAAACCCTTTTCCATTGATCAGGAGGGGGATATGTATGCCGATATCCATATCAATCCTTGGATCGCTGGACCGGTTCTGGGCTATGTGCTGCGGTGCAAAGGAGTTCCCCTGACCGGAAAATGGGTGCCCATGAGGGAACTTAAGGGCGGACGGGAAAAGAACGCCCTGTTTGTCCAGCGTTCGGAAAAATCCCTGAAAAAAATTGCCGATACCTATACCGGCTTGTTTGAAGATCTCATGGTCCTTTTTAACGGGAAAAAAGTGGAAAACCATTATGAATCCGATATCTCCCTGGTTCTTTATCCTTTACCGAAACTGCCATTGCTGATCTGTTACTGGAAGGCTGAGGAATCTATGGAATCGGATCTTCACCTGTTTTTTGATTCGTCGGCCGACATGAATGCGGATATCGATATTGTCTACGGGATAGCCGCCGGTATCATTGTCATGTTTGAAAAGATTTCCCTGAAGCACGGGTAACAAGTTTATGACAAAGTCTTACTGAACCTCACCCAGGCAATGCTGATGAAGGCTACGGCAAGGGTGGCCTGAGCTGCAATGGCAGGCCAGAGAACGGAAAGCCCCACATCTTTCATGACAATACCGCGCAGGATTTCCAGGAACCAGCGCATGGGGTTCAGCCAGGTGGCATACTGGACGATATCAGGCATGTTTTTGATGGGAAACATGAACCCGGACAGCATGACGCATGGCATGAGGATGAGAAAGCTGGTCAGCATTGCCTGCTGCTGGGTAGAGGCGCTGGCGCTGATGATAAGGGCAATGCCCATGTTCCCGAAGAGATACAGACCGGACAGGAAATAAAAAAGGAAAATATTGCCTTTGACCACGATGTCAAAGACGAAAAACGCCACAATGAGCATGATGGTCATGGAAATATAGCTTGTGATCATAAAAGGGATGGTTTTACCCAGGATGAATTCGAATTTTCGGATGGGCGTGACCAGGACCTGTTCAATGGTGCCGATTTCTTTTTCTTTGACAATGCTGATGCTGGTCAGAATCAGGCTGAAAATAAAGAGCATGACCGCAATCAGGGAAGGAACAAAATAGAACCGGCTTTCCTGGTTTTCATTGAAAAAAGCCCGTTCCACCGTATCCACCGGATTTTTCATGGCAGACAGGCCGCTTTGCTGAATCTGCAATGTCAGTTTCCGGTTGGAATAGTCCTGGACAATGCGGCCGGCATACCCCTGGACAATGGCTGTGGTATTGCTGTCCGTTCCGTCGGTAAGCACCTGCACAACAGCCGTGGCGCCTGATTTCAAGTCTGCTTCAAACCCTGAAGGGATGTGGATGACAGCCCGCGCATCGGCATGGTCCAGCAGGTCTTGAATTTCTGCCTCGGATTGAAGCGTCTTTATGATTTTAAAATAGCCGCCGCCGGTAAATTCAGTGATCAGCTCTCTGGAGACAGGGGTCTTGTCCATATCCAGGACGGCGGTGCGGATGTTCATGACATCGGTGGTAAGCGCAAAGGACATGACCACGAGTTGGATCACGGGCATTCCGAAAACAACCCCCCGCATTCTTCTGTCTCTGAGCATCTGCAAAAATTCTTTGATCAGCATTTGTTTGATACGTTGAATCATGGCTATTCCAGTTTGAATTTAAATTTTTTATTGGCAATGACGATCATGATACCGGCATATACAGCCAGAAGCAGGGCATCGATAAGAAGAATTTCAAGCCCGATGCCTTTGAGATAAATCCCCCTCAGGATGGCAATGAAATACCGGGCCGGTACAATATAGGTGATGATCTGGATGGGCAGAGGCATGTTTTCAATGGCAAAGACAAACCCGCTCAGGATCAGGGTGGGCAGATAGCCGGATACAATGGCGATCTGGCTCGCGAGAACCTGGGATTTCAATACAATGCTGAGGGTCATGCCCCAGAAAAGGGCCCCGGTCAGGAATGTCGCAGCCATGAGAAACAAAAGGCCGGCATTCCCCACAATGGGAACATGAAACAGCCATTTGCCGAGTGTTACAGCAATGGCCACATCGGTCATGCCGATAACAAAATAGGGGATGACTTTTCCAAAGATGAGTTCCGGGCCTTTGAGCGGCGTGCTGATCAACTGCTCCATGGTTCCGGTTTCCCATTCGCGGGCAATGGTGACGCTGGTCAGCATGGCGGCAATGACCACCATGACAATGGCAATGATTCCGGGGATGATGACGTTCTGGCTTCGCAGGTCTGCATTATACCAGGATCTGGAAACCATCTCCACGGGCGGTTCCGGTGGAGTCCTGCCCAGAGACTGTATTTTTTTGACCATCACATTTGAAGAATAGATCATGCCGATGGTGGAGGCATAGCCCATGGCCAGCCGGGAGGTGTTGGCATCACTGCCGTCTGCCAGAATCTGGATCTGTGTGTTTTTATCACCTGCAATCTTATCGGCAAAGTCTGTCGGGATTACGATGGCGATCATGGCCCTCCCTCTTTCAAGACCGAGCTGAAGGTCTTTGTAAGAATCCGGATATCCCACCATTGAAAAATAAGGGGATCCGGAAAAAAGTTTTATCAGCTCCCGGCTCTGATGGGATTTGGACTGGTCAAAGACCACAGTGGGCACTTTTCGTAAATCAAGGGTCAGGGCATATCCGAAAAGCATGATGAGGATGACGGGGATGCAAAGGGAAAGATAAAGGCTTCGCCAGTCACGGAATACATGAAGAAATTCTTTTGTTACAATGGCAAAAAGTCGCTGGAGCTTCATCGAGCTTCCTTTTCAGTGTTATTTGCTCCATTGTTTTTATCATCCTGCTCAATCAGGGAGATAAAAACATCTTCCATGCCGGGCAGGATTTTTTCAATGGAGAAATGGGTCAGGCCCATGGCTTGAAATTTTTGCACGATAGCCTTTTTTGCCTCAGCAGCATCCGGGGTGACCACGTGGAGGCCGGCCCCGAAAAGGGACACATCTCTTATCCCCGGCAGGAGGATAAGTTCCTGTGAAATAGTCTGGGGCCGGTCACACCGGATATCCAGGATCTCTTCCTGCATGTATTGGGTTTTGAGTTCCATGGGGGTTCCCATGGCAATCATCCGGCCTCTGTAGATCAGGGCGATGCGGTCGCAGTATTCGGCTTCTTCCATATAATGGGTGGTCACAAACACAGTGATACCCTTGTCTGCCATGCTGTAAATCATGTCCCAGAACCGGCGGCGGCTTAAGGGGTCAACCCCGCTGGTGGGTTCGTCGAGAAAGATAATGGGCGGTTCATGTAGAATGGCGCAGGCAAGGGCAAGGCGCTGCTTCCACCCGGCACTTAAAATCCGGGTCATGGATTTTTGGTGATCCGCAAGACCTGCCATTTCCATGGCCCATGCTTTTCGTTTTTCCATGGCATCGCCTTTGAGCCCATAGATGCCACCATAAAAATGGATATTTTCTTCAACTGTGAGATCATCATACAAGGAAAATTTCTGGCTCATATACCCAATATGCTGCTTGATCTGTTCCGGTTTTTTAAAAATATCAAAACCTGCCACTTTGCCTTTCCCGGAACTGGGGGTCAAAAGTCCGCAGAGCATGCGGATGGTAGTGCTTTTACCGGCTCCGTTGGGTCCTAAAAACCCGAAAATTTCACCTTTGGGCACATCAAAACTGATGGAATCAACGGCAACAAAGCTGCCAAATACCCGTGAAAGGTTTTCCACGCTTACGGCCAATCCCTGGGGTTCATGTTCCAAAAGAAGGATTTCTTTTGGATGGGGATCAGTGATGGAAACAACGTCCTTGGTTTCTGCTCCGGAAAAGCGATCGGAATCGCTGCCTTTGCCCATCATGCTGATTATGACATCTTCAAGACCGGGCTGGGCTTCCCGGATTTCATTGATTTTGAAACCGGTTCCGCGGATCAGGCCGAGAATGGCGGTACGCGTTTTTTCAACGTCTTCACAGACAATATGCACGGTATCACCGAATGTATTGACATCAAGACCAAAAAGCCCCTGCCGGAGAATCCGGGTGATTTTTCTTGCGTCCGGGGTTTGCAGGGTCAAAAGCTTTCCCTTCATCCATTGCCGGATCTCATGGGGGGTGCCTGTGGCCATGAGTTTTCCTTTGTCCAGAAGCCCGATTCTATCGCACCGTTCCGCTTCATCCAGATAGGCCGTGGTCACCAGAATGGACACCCCTCCTTGGACTATTTTATAGAGAATCCGCCAGAAATCCCTTCGGCTGACAGGATCAACCCCATTGGTGGGTTCATCCAAAAGAAGGACATCCGGGGTATGTACCAGAGCGCAGATGAGCTGGAGTTTCTGCTTCATGCCGCCGGACAGATCCCTTGCCTTTCTTTTTTTGAACGGGTCCATATGGCTGAACCCGTAAAGTTCGGCAAAACGTTCGTCTCTGCCCTTGCGCGGCACCCCATAAAGATCGGCATAAAATGAAACATTTTCAGCAACGGTGAGATCCGGATAAAGGCCGAATCTTTGGCTCATATAAGCAAGGTGTTCCCTGGCAGCGGTGGCATCCGTCCGGGTATCAAACCCTGCAATGGCAGCATAGCCTTCACTTGGGTCCATGATGCCGGTCAGCATGCGCAGGGTTGTGGTTTTCCCGGCGCCATCAGGCCCGACAATCCCAAAGATTTCGCCTTTGGCCACTTCAAATCCCACATGATCCACTGCTGTGAGTTTCCCGAATTGTTTGGTCAGGTTTTGGGCGACAATGGCAGGGCCTTCTTTTTTTTCAAAGAGGTTCATTCTATTTCACGGGTATTTCAATAAGAGCATCTGCAGGCATTCCCGGTTTTAACTCCTGATTTGGGTTAGACAGTTCAATCTTGATCCTGAACATGAGCTTGACCCGTTCTTCAAAGGTCTGGACGGATTTTGGTGTAAATTCAGCCTGGCTGCTAATAAAAGAAAGAACCCCGTCATAGGTTTTATCCGGGAACGAATCGGTTTTGACCTTTACCTTGTCTTTTAATTTAAGCCTGCCAAGGTCGGTTTCATTGACATAGGCCCGAAGCCAGGGATGGGTCAGATCACCGAGAGTGACCACTGGGGTGGAAGGGTTCAAAAATTCGCCCGGATCAGCGGAACGGCTGAGGATGGTCCCGTCCATGGGGGCAAACAATTCGGTATAGGAAAGCTGCTGTTTTGCCTGATTAAGTCTTTCCATGGCTTCATTCACCGAGGTTTTGGCCTGGTCTATTTTTTCCTGCCGCGGTCCTGCCTTTGTCAGGGCCAGTTCTGCCTCAGCCTGGGCAAGGGCGGCTTTTGCCTTTTCGATCTGTTCAGCCCTTGGCCCCTCTTTGCGCAGAGACAATGCCTGGCGCGCGACATTAACCCTGGACCCTGCTTCTTCTGCTGTATTCTGAGCAACCTCATACCGGGTCCGGTTAAGGTCAAAGTCCCTTTGGCTCACGGTTTGCTCTTTAAGAAGAATGGTAAACCGGTCAAAATCTTCTTTGGCCTGAGCCAATTGAGCCTTTGCCGATTTTTCCGCGGCAAGGGCGGTATTTAAATCCGAGGTGGCAGCTTCAATTTCCTGGGCACGGCTTCCCCGGGTGAGTTCCAGAAGTGCCTGGCGGGCCTGCAGGACCCTGGCTGCGGAAAGGTCGATCTCCTGGGGGCGGCTTCCGGCCATAAGCTCTTCCAATATGGATTTTGCCCGGTCAAGATTGGCTTTGGCAAGATCAACAGCGATTTTTTGGTCCATATTTTCAAGACGGGCAAGGACAGCACCTTTTGATACGGTATCTCCCTCATTGACAAGGCATTCTTCAAGCCGTCCTGCAATCTTGAATCCAAGTTCAACATCGGTTGCCTCAATATTTCCCGACACCCGGATGGTTCCAGGGTCTTTTTTCCCCTTAAAAACAATAAAAAAAGTGAGTATGCCTGCAATGAGAACTAATGCCAGGATAAAAAAGGGCAATCGTTTTTTCATGAATTTTTCTCCTGATGGTTTAAGCTGTTATCCAGGTTGCTGATGATCCTTTGAATGCCGCCGAGAGAGAACTGAAATACATGTTCTGAAAGAACATCAAGATTCTCTTCAGCAGGAATGAAATTTTCTGTGATTTTTTGAATGATGGGGCCGGCAAAAGCTAAATATACGCACTGGCCGATGATACTGACAGCGCAGGGGATTTTTTTTTCCGATTTCATCTTACCGCAAGACAGGTCCGTAAGAATTTCTGCGAGAATATTCTTGCAGGGTTTGATATAGGTTTCCGCAATATCTTCAAACGCTGGTGTGGGATCTAAGAATTCTCTTGCAATAAGCCTGCCCTTGCCTAAAAATCCGCCCCAGCCGTCACGGCCAAGGAGCCGGTGGAACATGTCATGGATAAAAACAAAAAGCCTTTCTTCAGGCGAGGCTGCTTTCCCAGGCGCAGGGATGGATGGGTATTTTTGAAATCCCTTTGAGAAGATGTCTTCGAGAACAGCACGGTAGAGGCCATCTTTATCCCGGAAATGATAATTTATGGAAGCAATATTGGCATCTGCCGCTTCCGCTATTTTGCGGATGGTGGTTGCTTTGAATCCTTCTCGCCCAAAGATATCACCGGCAATATCAATAATTCTTTCCTTTGTCGGAAGTTGTTTTATCATGGGTCCTCGATTTATGGTAATCGGTTGTTTCAAACAGATGAATAAAACATTTGTTTGAAACAGTCAATTGATTTTGTATTTTTTTCTGTGTCTGACTGGTTTTAACAGGAACAGCATTAGAAGCCCCAGGGCGCTGACGCTGAGAAAAAGCTGGAAAGGCAGGGTGTAACTGCCGGTGGCGTCAAAGAGGAATCCTGTCATAATCGGTCCGGCAGCACCGCCGGCGGTTCCGAAAAATACAACCAGGCCGAACAGCGCACCATGGGAAGCAGTTCCGAAGAGTTCGGCCACAATGGGTGAAATGACGGTAAAAAAACCGCCATGGGCCAGACCATATACACAGGCAAATACATAGAGCTTCCACAGGCTGTCTGCGCCCTGAAGCCAAAGAAGACTTGTGAGAAGCAGCAAAAGGGAGAGGATCATGGAGCGTTTCCCTCCGATCCGGTCAATGATCATACCCGTAATGAACCTGCCGGCCATGCTGACCCCCCCGATAGTGGAAAGAACACCCGCAGCCTTGTGTGCTGAAATACCGATATCCCTGCCATGGGGAACGATATGCACCAGGATGCTCATGAGGCAGGAGACAATGGTCAGGTTCATGATGCATAAAAGCCACAACTGGGATGTTCCAAAGGCTTCTGAAAAAGAAAGATTGCCGTCCGGCGGCCGGGAAGATCTTCCGGAGACAGGGGAGACGGTATGGGCGGAGGCATCAGGTTCTTTTTTCAGAAACTGAGCAATGGAAAAAAGAAATATCAGGGTGATGGCGCCCAGCATCATACAGGCATTCCGCCATCCGAAACCTGAGATAAGGCCGCTTGCCAAAAGCGGGAACAGTAGTTGCCCGGAACCGGTCCCCACTTTTACGATCCCGGTCATGGCCCCTCTTTTTTTCGGGAACCATCTTGCAATGGTGGTTAGGGCAATGACATCAATGGAACTTAACCCAATACCGAAGATAAGGCCAAAATACAGGTATAATTCCCAGACGGCATCCAGTCTTGACATGAGCATACACCCAATCCCCATGAAAAAGGCGGCTGCTGACACGATGAGCCTGGGACCGGTCCTGTCGTTCAATCTTCCCACATATATGGCAAACAGACCGGAAATGAAAAAGGCGGCAGAGGACGAGCCTGAAATAACAGCCCTTGGCCATCCGAATTCGGTCATCAGGGGATTGAAGAACACACCATAGGAAATATATACGCCGATACCAACGGCCTGGACACTGAAACAGGCAGCAACGATAAGGCTTGAAATGCTGAGAAAACGATCTTTTGATGAAGTCATGGTTACGGCCTTATAAAATTCTCGTTGAAAATAAAAACAAGAAAGAATGGTACGATAATCGGTCCTGTTTCGTCAACGGATAGACTTTTTAAAACAGGGTGATTTTCTGTATTTGCTGATTTGCTGCCGGATACCTGAAGAATCAATGAAATCTGATTTGGTTTTGGATTGTTAATTTTTTGAATGTCTGTTATTAATTTTAGTTATTATTTTAAAATTCACATAATCCTAACGGATTGAGCTTAATGACGGAGCAGGCAACCATGATAACTTCACTGACGGCCCTGGATGGCAGATACGCCGCCTTAACAACTGAGATGGCTGAAATCTTTTCTGAATATGGATTGATCAAGCATCGCGTGTTTGTTGAAATTGAATGGCTCAAATTTGTATTGACCGATCTGGAACTTTTTAAAGCTGAAAATTTGGATATTGAAAAGCTTGATCAAATTTCAGGACATTTCAGCATAGAGGATGCCCATAAGGTAAAAGAAATTGAAAAGATAACCAATCATGATGTAAAGGCAGTAGAATATTATATAAAGGATATGCTGGATCAGGCAGGGCTTTCGGAAATTAAGGAATGGATTCATTTTGCATGTACATCCGATGATATTAATAACACATCCTATGCATTGATGCTGAAAAAAGCAAAGACCGAAACTGTTGTTTTGTTAAAACAGCTGATTAAAGATTTGGAACACAAGGCCGTGCAGTATAAATCGGTTCCCATGATGTCACGGACCCATGGTCAGCCGGCCACTCCCACAACAGTCGGAAAAGAATTCATCAATTTTGCCTGGAGACTATTGCAGGAAGCTGATCTCATTGAACAAAAACAAGTCCAGGCAAAAATGAACGGCGCGACCGGCAATTATAATGCCCATCATTTTGTATATCCAAAAATCAACTGGATTGAGGCTTCTCAACGGTTTATTTCAAATCATTTGCAGCTCGAACCCATTCTTTTCACCACCCAGGTCAATCCAAATCATTCCATTGCATATGTTCTTCACGCCATGGTCAGAATTGCAGCTACGATTATTGATTTTGACAGGGATATGTGGGGCTATATCAGCCTTGGGTATTTCAGGCAGAAAGTCAAAAAAGGGGAAACCGGATCTTCCACCATGCCCCATAAGGTAAATCCCATTGATTTTGAAAACAGTGAGGGGAATATGGGAATGGCCATATCCTTGATGGAGCATCTTTCGGTAAAACTTCAAAAATCAAGATTTCAAAGGGATCTGAGCGACAGTACGGTTTTAAGGAGCTTGGGATCTGTTTTTGGATATTTTGTTATCGGCATTAAAAATACATTAAAGGGCCTTACTAAGATTGAACTGGATAAAGAAAGGATTCAAAAAGATCTGTCCGATAACCCTGAACTGCTTGCAGAACCATTTCAGACAGCCATGCGGGTATTTGGTGAAAAAAACCCCTATGAAAGGCTTAAGGATTTAACCCGTGGGCAGAAAATTACAAAGGAAGATCTATTGGGGTTTGTTGAAGGCCTTGAAAAAATACCTGAAAATTTTAAAACCCGCATGAAAGAGTTGACCCCTGATACATATATCGGGCTCGCAGAAAACCTTGTTGATATTTATTTTAAACAGAAAAAAGGATAATGCGGCATGTCGTTTTCATCAACGGAAAAACCGGCAGACCTTCTTAAATTTGCAGATGAAGATATTTCACCTATCGCAGCGACCCCGGTAAATAAAGAAAACCCCTGGAAAATTTTGATTGTGGATGATGAAGAAGAGGTTCACGAAATTACCAGGATTACTCTCAGGGGGTATAATTTTGAAAACAGAGAGCTTGTGCTTTTGAGCGCTTATTGCGCTGATGATGTTAGATCGGCTTTTAAGGCAAATGATGATATCGCCCTTGTATTGCTGGATGTGGTTATGGAAAAAGAGGATACAGGGCTGTGTCTTGTAGAATATATCAGAAAAGACATGAATAATTTATCAGTCCGGATCGTCCTTCGGACCGGTCAGCCAGGCAAGGCCCCGGAGCAGGAAGTGATTAGAAAATATGATATCAACGACTATAAAACCAAACCGGAAATTACGGCTCAAAAGCTTTTTACCACGGTTACGGCCTGCCTCAGAGCTTATGGAAATATGAAAACAATCGAGAGAAACAATGAAGGGCTTGAGAAAGTCATCCGTTCTTCAGCCGAAGTATTTAAAAATCAATCTTTTTCTCAATTTGGAGAAAATGTTTTGTTCCATTTGTTTCAAATCCTGCATTTGGGTATGGATTCAGGGATTGATTGCGGATATCTGGTGGGGATGCCGAACAGCAGTGTTGTATTAATGGCGGGAAACGGTCGGTATAAAGATAAAATCGGACAAACACTTGATGAATCAATGCCTGAATTTGTAATTGAAAATTATCGGAAATTACAGAAAACCGGCGGGGAAATTTCTTCCGATAATGAATATGTCGGTGTGTTTAAGACCATGGAAGGGTTTGGCAACATATTATATTTAAACGGGTGGGATCGGTTGTCTGATATTGAAAAGAAACTCATCAGGATTTATGCAAATAATATTGCCATTGGTTTTGACAATATCAGCCTTGCCCGGGAAATTATCAATACTCAAAAAGAAGTTATTCTTACTTTGGGAGAAATTGTCGAAACCCGTTCCCAGGAAACAGCCAATCATGTTACGCGTGTGGCTGAGGTCTGTCATCTGTTGGCAAAAAAATACGGGATGGATGAAAAAACATGTGAGCTTTTAAGGCTTGCAGCACCTATGCATGATGTGGGGAAGATCGGTGTTCCGGAAGCCATCTTAAACAAACCGGGGAAATTGACGGATGAAGAGTTTGAAATCATTAAGAAGCATGCGCAAACCGGATATGAAATTTTAAAAAAATCCAACCGGCCGATTATGAAAGCTGCAGCCGTTGTCGCATTGCAGCATCATGAGAGATGGGACGGTTCAGGTTATCCCAACGGACTGTCAGGAGAAAACATCCATATTTATGGAAGGATTGCAGCCATTGCAGACGTGTTTGATGCATTGAGCCACAAACGATGCTATAAAAGCGCCTGGGATATGGAGCAGATAGTCGGTTTTTTTGAAAAAGAATCCGGAAGACATTTTGACAAGACACTCACAGACAAATTTTTGCTTAATATCAAAGAATTTGAAAGCATAAATAAATGCTTTCCTGAATAAAATGTAATTTCATTGCTGTCGTTGGTCCTTTTTATTTCCAGTTCTGCGTGTGAAAATATGAATTTCCATCTTTATCGGTTTGAATAAGTTCCATACTTGAATCGGTTTCTTTGCTGCTTGTTTTGATTAAATATAATAAGTATTATTATTTCAGTATATTAAAAACTATTCTCAACCTTAATTTGAAAACGGCAAGATATTTGCATAGTTAAAGCCAAGAATAAAGAAAGAATCAGTAGATCTAATAATTTTTATACCACTAAATCAAGGAGCAAAGACTATGATTGTAGGAATTCTAAAAGAAATCAAACCCCAGGAAAACCGTGTATGCATGACGCCAGCCGGCGTTGATATGATGAAAAGAAAAGGACATACGGTTTATGTTGAAAAAAATGCAGGCGCAGGGTCCGGCTTTGAAGACAATCAGTATATTGAAGCGGGTGCCAAGATTCTTGATAGTGCTAAGGAAGTTTATCATATTTCAGATATGGTCATGCATGTAAAGGAACCGCAACCATCTGAATTTGCCCTGATCAAAAAAGGGCAGATTGTCTTTACCTATCTTCACCTGGCGGCTGATAAAGATCTCACGCTTGCTCTTTTAAAGACAGGCTCAATTGGTATTGCCTATGAAACCATTGAAGATCGCAGGGGCGGATTGCCCCTGCTTGCCCCCATGAGTGAAGTGGCTGGAAGGTTGGCAGCTCAACAGGGAGCAAAATATCTTGAAAGAACATTTGGCGGAAGAGGATTGCTTCTTGGCGGCGTAACCGGGACTCCGTCTGCAAACGTTCTGGTAATAGGCGGCGGTGTGGTCGGTATCCATGCAGCTAAAGTTTGCTGCGGTATGGGAGCCAATGTAACCATTTTGGATATGAATATTGACCGGTTAAGATATCTTTCTGAGATTATGCCTGCCAATTGCCAGTCATTAATGTCATCCCCGGCATTAATCAGGGATCTTGTAAAAACATCAGATCTGGTGATTGGAGCCGTTCTCGTTGCAGGGGCCAAAGCCCCCAAATTAATCACCCGGGATATGCTTCAAACCATGAAAAAAGGATCGGTTATCGTAGATGTTGCCATTGATCAGGGGGGCTGTTTTGAAACCTCCAGACCGACAACCCATAAAGATCCTGTATATGAAATCGATGGCGTTATCCACTATAGTGTGGCCAATATGCCGGGAGCAGTGCCGTTAACGTCCACCATGGCACTGACCAATGCGACGCTGCCGTATGCTTTAAAAATTGCCGATAAGGGTTGGAAAGCAGTGTGTGAAGACAAGGGCTTTGCAAAAGGTGTCAATTATGTAGGCGACAAAATTGTATGTAAACCTGTTGCAGAAGCATTTAATCTAGAATATGTAGAACTCGAGGGCCTGATATGATCCTATTAAATTTTATTTTAATGGAGGCTGTGAAATGGAAAAAAACATATCAAAAGAGGAGGGCGGGCTTTTATTAAAACTTGCCAGGAAAAGCATACATCATGAGTTGGATAAACATGATGATGCTTTTCCTTCCATGGTTCCAGAGCTATGCAAAGATGTGTTCAATCAAAAACGGGGTGTCTTTGTCAGTTTGCATAAAAAAGGGAGGCTAAGGGGATGCATTGGCAATATCGAACCTGTAAAATCCGTATTGGAAGGAATTATAGATAATGCAAAGCATGCAGCTTTTCATGATACAAGGTTCAACCCGTTATCTGTTGAAGATCTGAGGGATACCAAAATTGAAATCAGTATCCTGACACGTCCGGAAAAGGTTGAATACAATAACGGAACGGACCTCATAAGAAAAATTAAGCCGGACATTGACGGTGTTATTATCAAAAAAAAATCTTACAGTGCAACCTTTTTGCCTCAGGTATGGAAACAATTGAAAAATCCCGAGAGCTTTTTGAGCCAATTGTGCATAAAAGCAGGTTTGCCATCAGAAGAATGGAAGACAGGAAGCCTCACCGTCTTAACATATCAAATTCAAATGTTTGAAGAAAAAGATTAGACTGTTTCATTAAAAATATTGAGAAAAGGACTATATATGGCTATTGATCGGGAATTGCTGAATATTGTTTTTACGATGGATAAGCTCGAAGATCTAAATCGTTTTTTTGAAGACATATTAACACCTGCTGAGCTTGACGACATCTCTTTGAGATGGAAACTCCTTAAAGATCTTTATAATGGAATGCCCCAAAGAAAAATTGCAGACAAATACAGTATTAGTCTGTGCAAAATTACACGCGGATCAAAAATTTTAAAAAAAAAAGGTTCCGCAGTTCTGAAGGTCTTAAATGCTCATCAATAGGACAAGAGGCTGAGCGCCAGTGTTGACCACAGTTCAATATTGAGCTTTGCAAGCAAATCCGTGTCAGACCAGGTAAATTGAAACAACTCGGCGCCGGGAAGGTATTGTTCCGGATGCTCTGTAAGTATTCTGAAAACAGCACCGAGATGGACTTTCCCCACATCTGTGATGTCTTCACTGATGATCCCTAAAAAGACCGGTAATTCATTAATCGGCTTATGTTCAAGCTCCTCGTTTAATTCTCTTTCCATGCCGGTCATGAGAATTTGTCGAAAAGAAGCATTATGCCTGTCTTTGTCAATGGGGTTGATATGACCGCCCATACCGATAGACCATAGATCATGAAGCCGTTTCTCATTTCCTTTCCGGTGGTATATGGCGGTTTTTTTCAAATCCCTGGTTTGAAGAATGATGTAAGGGATAATCTGCTTGTAAGAAGGGTCTTTTTCCACATCTTTCCTGGACATAAATTCAAATCCTGCTTTTGAGCATATATTAATAAAATTCTCAAAGCTAAGAGGGACAATGCTTTTTGGCTGCATCCAGGATTCCGGAAGAGATTTTCTTTTTATGCATAAGACAGTTTCGCTTTGGACCATTTTAATATCCTTTTGGCTCGTGAATAATAGAATTGCAATTTTATTATCATACCTGGTAAAAGAAATGAATTTGAAATCGTCAATATTTAAGAATATTTTCCTTCTGTGGTGTGGACTTATGAAAAACATTATTAAAAGGGGTGCTTATGTTATTTCTAAATAAATTTGATATACAAAAAATAGATCAGGATCTTATTCAGACATCGATAGAGAAAGCATACAAGATCAAATTGGCCATGGATTATCACATGCCGGACAGGATGCATGTGTCGGATGGTCAAAATTCGCTTTTATTGATGCCGTGCTTTTCAAATCAATATTTTTCTACAAAACTTGTTTCGGTTTTTCCTGATGCTGTAAAATACGGACAACCCGTTGTGAATGGCGTCATGGTCCTTTTTGATAATGTTTCAGGTCAGCCGCTGGCTGTTATGGATGGCGCCGCCATCACAGCGCAAAGAACCGGTGCGGTGGGGGGGCTGGCAGTCAAATTGCTTTCCCCGGAAAATGTCAGGACTGCCGGGGTTATGGGTGCAGGCGTACAAGGCCTCAGCCAGTCGCGGTATCTTTTGTCCAATCGGAAAATAGAAACTCTCTATCTTTATGATTTGAATCCGGAAAAGGCAGAAGATATGATCAAGAAATTAAAACAGGAATTTAAGGAAATTGAATATGTTATTTCAAAAACTGCAGAAGAATTGGTTGAAAAATCAAGAGTGGTCATTGCAGCAACAACCAGCCACACCCCTTTGTTTAGCTGCAACCCTGAGAATATCCGGGAAAAGCTATTCATTTCCATCGGTTCATATCGACCGGACATGCAGGAATTTCCTGATACCGTTATAGAATATGCCGATGATGTTTTTGTTGATACCTTATTTGCTATAGAAGAATCCGGTGATATTGCAACACCATTAAAGAAAAAGGCGGACCTCCGGAAAAAGATAAACGAATTTTCAAGCCTCTATGAAAAAGACATTTATACAAAAAAAAGCACGGTTTTTTTTAAATCCGTGGGAATGGGGTTGTTTGATTTGACCGCCTCTTCTGCAATTTATCAAATGGCATTGGAGAAAAAGATCGGTCAGCAACTAGATTTTTAAATGGGAATTTAAAAAAGTGGAGCGGGAAACGGGATTTGAACCCGCGACTTCGACCTTGGCAAGGTCGCACT
>CAZWMY010000064.1:0-21468 GCA_964635025.1 uncultured Desulfobacula sp.
CGCATGAACAGGTCATGGGCAAACAAGAGGTCTGATTTTTCCATGTCTTTTTATTTATCCTTTTTATCCTTTCCTTCCAGTTTCCGGACAGAAACGATCCAGGGTTCAAGACGGCTGCCAAAGGCGAGTTCCACCTCATAGCGGGGAGAAGTTATACCATGCGGCGCATTCCTCCTGCCCTGATGGGAAAAAGCATCAAACACACCTTTGTGATGCAAGGGAACGTGGATGTTTGAAATGCTGAGCCCCCGGATCTGCCCGGATATCCCTTCATTTTTACCGTAATGGACCAATTCGACAATCCCTTTTACAATGAGATACTGCCGCTTATCCGGATAGGCCTGCCTCAGTTTTTTTAAATCACGCCCGGCATCCACGGCAAAAAGCCGGGTGTTTTCCTCAGACTGTCTTTCCAAATGTTCTTCGGCTTTTTTAACTGCCTCGCTGAGGTTTTTATCTTCCCGGTTCAAAAGAAGGGCTTCCTTTGCTTTTTGAACCGTCTGCTCCGCCCTTGCAAGGAGTGTGTCAAATGATTTTCCTGCATATTCAAGAACAAGAAAAACCTCTTTTTGTGTCTGCTTATCAAAAGCATCACCTTTATTCTTAAAGCCCAGTTCTTTAAGTTTTTCAGCCGTAAGCCAGAAAGGGGACAGGGTGTCGTAATAATCGATGCTGTTCTCTTTTTTCCCAAGGGTTTGAAAACGGATTGAAAGGCTAAGCCCGCTGTTCTCATCATTAAAATAGGACTCATAGGGAAGCTGCAGCTCCCTTTCCGTAAGGGTGATAACAGATTCCGGTTCTCCGGACCGGTTGGATGCAACGCCAAAGAGAACAAACCCGTTGGTTGCCAAAAGGACGATAAAGCCAAGAAGGAATAATCCCTTGGAAGACTGCCAAAATTTCATGGCCCCACCTCCCCTGTCTTATCGCTGAGTTGACTGCGCAGCCGCTTTAATATGAAAAGCATCAGGATTGCAGTCAGCGCGATCACAAGAAAAAACAGATATTTCGGCATCCACTCCCACCACCAGTCATAAAATTTGGTGTAAAGAAAAATGGTAAAAAACACATTTCCTGTATTCATAACCTCAGTCTGCTTTTTCCGGATACCGGCAAAAACGGCAGCAGCACTGAAGATAAACCCGGCCATCTGGTATATGGATTCAATGGTTTGGCTTGAAAGATCTATATAACTGATGCTGCCGTAATTTGACAAAATAAGAACCGGGATAAAAAACAGCAGCATGGCAAAAATGCGGTAAATGACTGCAAATCCTGAAAACCGGTCATGGGGCAGACAGGGGATAAAAAATAAAGTAGCAGCGGCCGGGAAAAAATTTTCAGGCCGCTCTCCAAAGCTGATCCAGTAACAGCCGGACCAGGTTCCTGTTTTTGCGGAAAGGAATGCGGCCAAGCAGATAATCCCGGCTGCCAGCACCAGCCGTGCATCGGATGCATAGGCAAGGATAAAGGCAAACACCGCCCATATGAGAAAGGCATTGGGAGACGGGGTGATATTAAAAATCAACCCCAGCATTGAAAGGTTCAGGACAAAACAGGCCAGGCTGACCAGACCGAGAAGCTTTGAAAAATACCCGGATTTCTCGCGATGGGACACCCATTGGGTGAAAAAAAGACAAACCATTGGAGACAAAACCAGGATAACCACCTGGACCGATGTCAAAAATTTCCCCCAGAATTGGTAAAAAAGAAAAAACACACTGGCACAAAGGGCAAGGGCGCCCAAAAAAGACACGATCTTCAACCCTGTGCTGAGTTGTTTTTCATGACTGTTTTTATCAATGTCGAAGGCAGACGCCAGTTTTGCAAGAACGCCCTGATGATAGTCCCGGATAGCGGAATGCTGCAATTCAGAAAGAGAAATGATGCTTTCCTGCTCCAGGGTTTCAAGTTCCGCCCTGAAACATCCGATCCGGTCTGCCCTTGTCTGTGCCTCTGCTTTTGATTGCATCCCCATGAACAGCTGCCTTTGAAATCAGAGTTTAAACTGGCCCACCATCTGTTTCAGCCTCTCGGCCAGGGTTGACAATTCCATGGCGCTTTCATTCACCTGCCGGCTGCCGGAACTGGTTTCTTCAGCAGCCTGGCTGACATCTGAAATATCCTTTGAAACTTCCCCGGTCACGGCTGAGATCTGGTTCATATTGTCATTGACTTCCTGAATTCCGCTGACGGCCTGGGAGACATTATTGGAAATTTCCCGGGTTGTGGCGGATTGTTCTTCAACCGCGGTGGCAACCGTGGTGACGATTTCGTCGATCTCATTGATAATCCTGACAATGGTTTCAATGGCGCCGGCCGCCTCCCTTGATGTATCCTGCACGCCGGTAATCTTTAAATTGATCTCACTCGTGGCCAGGGCCGTCTGCTGGGCCAGCGCTTTTATTTCCCCGGCCACAACGGCGAATCCTTTCCCTGCTTCCCCTGCCCTTGCCGCTTCAATGGTGGCATTCAGGGCTAAAAGATTGGTCTGTTCGGAAATATCGGCAATGGTTTCCGTCACCTTGGTGATTTCTTTTGCTGCATGGCTCAACCTGTCCACTTTTCCCGATATATCGCGGGCGTTTTCAACAGCACTTTGCGTGATCCGGCTCCCTTTTGATGTATTCTTTGAAATCTCGCTGATGGTTGCCGTCATTTCCTCGGACGCAGATACAATCATCTGAAAATTGACCGTGGCCTCTTCAGTTGCGGCTGCAACGCTGTTCATATTGGTATTCATCTCTTCGGAAGCAGTGGCAACATTACTTGCTTTTTCAACGGTTTTTTCGGAATTTGACGTGATCTGGCTTGATATGGCAGACAGTTCCGTGGAGGAAGACGCAAGTGTTCCCACACCCTCTGTGACATCCTTAAGCATTTTCTTTAATCTTTCAGACATGAGGTTCAAGGATTTGACAAGGGTTCCGATCTCATCCTTCTGATCCATATCGATCCGGCCGGTAAGATCTCCTGATGCAACCCGGCCTGCAAATGCATTTGCCAGTGCGATGGGTTTTGTGATCAAACGAGTGATGAAAAGCCCGAGGAAAACAGATAAGGCTATACCTACAATACTGATAATACTCAGCAGTTTAATTTGAAAGCTGGTTGTATCCGAGGTTTTTTTCTGGGCTGTCTGAATATCTTGTCTGGCAATATCCTCGACAGTACCGATCAATTTCATGGTCTTTTCACCGACATCGTCTGCTTCAATATCCAGCTTGCTTATAAATTCGGTGTCAATGTCTGCTCCTGCAATTTTTCTAGCCTGAAGGTCATAGATTTTTTTTAACAATGGTTGAAATTCATTATTATGAAATTCATCAGCTGTTTTTACAGTATTTCTTAGTTTTTCATCCGTGGCTGGATAAATCATGCCTTCTTCTGTTTTTGCCCCATCCAGCATGGCCTTTGTAAAAGTATCAAAGTGTTTGGCAAAGTCTTCATGTTTTTTCCAAGCCTTATCCAGGTCTTCCTTTGATTGGGAAGCCAAAAGTTCCATGGCCATCTGCATATCCCCTGCTACTGAAAGTTTCATTTCCATGGCTGCATCAATGAGCGGTGCGGATTCGATGACGCTGTGGAAATGCGTTCTGACAGCCCTTAACCCGGAAATTCCGTACAAACCGACAATGATCGTTATGGCACTTACCAGAAGAAACCCGCCCATTTGTTTTTTCCCGAGACTAAAATCTTTCAGCATTTCTTTCCTCCTCTGATGATTAAAAAATTTGCCATGAATAAGAAAGCACATTAAAATTGTTATAAACAATATACCATATGGCCTTTATTTTAAAATCTTTTTTAATGATTGAATCCTGAAAAATGGTTAAAAAAAGATTGACTTTTCCAAGACACTCCTGTCCTATATTCCAAGAGTCAAACAGTCCAATAAAAAACTACGGATGAAAAACCGTTAACCTTATTCAAAAGGTTCAAGCCGGTCAGGGCAAGAAGGGGATGGGGATGATGATGAATAAATGCTGCCTTTCAACCTTTCTGATTATCCTTCTCAGCCTTATTGTTTTTTTGGGATGCCAGGATGATAAAATCCTGGTGCCTGTCCCTCCGACGGCGCAAAAAGTGGATGACCGGGAAGTGGTCTTTGGCTCCTCCCTGGCACTGCAGGGTCATGCCGGATACCTGGGGCAGGAAACCCTTAAGGGTGCCATGTGCTATCTGAACCATGTCAATGAAAATGGAGGGATTCATGGAAGGACCATCCGGCTCATCACCCGTGATGACAGTTATGATCCGCCCAAATGCCTTGACAATACCCAGCGCTTTATTGTTGAAGATAAGGTTTTCGGGCTTTTCTGTTATGTGGGGACACCGACAACGGTAAAAATTCTCTCGCTGGTTGAAGAAGCAAAGATTCCCCTTTTGGGAATGTTCACCGGCGCCAATGCCCTTCGTGATCCCTTTTTGCCCTATGTCATCAATGTCCGGGCATCCTATTACCAGGAAACCGGAACTGCGGTCAATCACATGGTCAAGGATCTCGGGCTTACCCGGATCGCCGTCTTTTATCAATATGACGCCTTTGGGTTTGACGGCCTGACCGGAACCGAACTCGCCCTTAAAACATACAATCTTGAACCCGTGGCCAGGGGGTCCTATGTCCGGGGAACCCACGACATAAAGGAAGGTCTTGAAAAAATCATGGAATCCAAGGCCGAGGCCGTGGTCATGATCGGAACCTCGGACCCTTGCGCTGGTTTTATACGAAAAGCCCTTCAGAACGATTTTTCTCCCATTTTTTATATGGTCTCTTTTGTCGGGGCAAGGGAGCTGTCCAGAAACCTGACGGCCACGGATACAGCAGGAGTAGACATCCTCATGTCCCAGGTTGTTCCTCCGCCCAGGACACCCGATGGCGGGATTTCGCCCAGCGCAATGGAGTTCGCCGGTCTTTTGGCTAAATATTATCCTGGAGAAGAGCCGAATTTTGTGGGGTTTGAAGGTTATATCAATGCCAAGGTGCTGGTGGAAGGGCTTAAGCGGGCCGGAAAGGATCTGACGCGGGAAGTCTTTCTGGATGCCATCAATTCCATGAATGATTTTTCCCTGGGTCCTGATGTAAGGCTTTCCTTTGGCCCAGCCGACCACCAGGGCATGGACACCATTTATTTCACAAAATTACAGAAAGACCGGTTTACCCTTTTGGCGGATTGGACTGAGCTCAGCGGGGGTAATACAAGATGATGCGGTATTACGAGCAGGTCTCGTTAAAAAACCAGATTTTTTTCACCATCCTGGCTGTTATTTTGATCATCAGCGCCACCATTGCCCTTTTGGCCCGATGGATTCTTATCTCAGGGCTGACCAAGGAGCTGGAGCTGCGCGGGATTGCTGTGGCCCACTCCATTGCCGAACGCGGGGCTGCATTTGTGCTTGAAAAAAATTCCCCTGAACTCTTAACCCTTATTTTTGATGAAGCCAGGCTCAGGGAAAGGCAGCACATGATCAATTATATCTTTGTGCTGGACCGAAGCGATCAGGTCATCTCCCACACCTTTACCATTCCTTTTCCCATTGAGTTCAGCAAAGCCAATCCCATGCCGGAGAATGCCCTTCACAGCGTCCGGCTGGTGGAGCACGGCAGCAATACCTCCTATGACATTGCCGTGCCCATGAATGAAGGACTATACCGCATCGGAACGGTTCATGTGGGCTTGAGCAAGGAACATATAGACAAACTGGTCTCAAAGCTGAGGTTCATGTTTCTGGGGTTTATCTCCGCCGTCATCGTCATCATTTTTTATGTGAGCCACAGGATATCCCGGCACATTACCATGCCCATCACACGACTGACCCGGATTTCCGATGAGCTCAGCCAGGGCAATTTTGATTTCAATCTTCATGCCGGCGACAATACCATTGATCTTGAAGACAGCCTTTTTTACAGAAAGAACCAGGGGCGGGATGAAGTGTCCCAGCTGGCCGATTCTTTTTTGAATATGATCCGGTCCATCCGGCTTTACAGAAAACGCCTCGAGGAGTCGGAGCTGAAATACCGGTCCCTGTTCGACTCGGCGCCCAATCCGATCTTTGTTGTGGATGCCGCAACCGAGACCATCCTGGATGCCAACCCGCGCGCGGAAGAGCTCTATGAATACCCCCTGGATGCGCTTTTCGGCATGCCGTTTCAAAAGCTTGGCCAGGATCACATCAAAGACTCCCCCATTGCTGTCCGGCCCTATGGAGACACGGATCATGCAGGACCTGCAAGGGACTATGTCTACTACCCGAGGATTTTGCATCTGAAAAACGGGGGTCACCCCTTCTATGTCAACATGCACGCCTGCCCCATCAGCTACGGCGGAAAACAGGCCATTGTCGTGGCCATCACCGATATTACGGAAATGATTGAAAAAGATGCCCAACTGGTCCAGGCAGCCAAAATGAAAACCCTTGGAGAAATGAGCGCCGGCATTGCCCATGAAATCAACCAGCCCCTGAACACCATCAAAATGGGCAGTGAATACCTGAATCTGCTCCTGGATCAGAAAAAAACCATCACCGAAGCCCAGATCCGGGACATGGTCACGGAAATCAGTGAACAGGTGGACCGGGCCACTGAAATCATCAACAACCTGAGGGCATTCGGCAGAAAATCAGACCTGACCATGGAACTGGTAAACATGAAAGAACCGATCCAGGGCGTTCTTTCCATCATCGGCCGACAGTTTTCCATCCAGAAAATCGCCATCCGTCTGGATCTTTCCGAAAACCTGCCCCTGGTGAAGGCGCACAACAACCATTTGCAACAGGTGTTTTTTAATCTGCTCAACAATGCAAGGGACGCCATCCAGGAAAAAATGGAGGCTGAACCGGATCTTTACGGGGATATCCTTGTGAAGACCTATGCGGAAAACGGCAAGGTCGTGGTGGCGGTAACCGACAATGGCTCCGGAATCCCTGAAGCGGTCCGGGACAAAATTTTTGAACCTTTTTTTACGACCAAACAGACCGGAAAAGGAATGGGGCTTGGGCTAGCCATTACCTACGGCATTGTCCGGGATTATGGGGGAGCCATTGAAATCGACAGCACGCCCGGACAGGGGACAACCGTTTATCTCATATTTTCAGCAGTGTAACCCATGGGGCAAAAGACCGCCTCACCCAATATAAGGACAGGATTTAAGATGACGGACAAAAAAGAAATGGAACAGGAAAAAATTCTGGTCATTGATGATGAAAAAACAACCCTTAAAATGTTCAGGCTGTTTTTAGATCTTTACGGGTTTGAGATCCACACGGCAGAATCCGGTGAAGAAGGGCTTATGGTGTTTGACCGTGAAAAACCAGGGATCGTCCTGACCGATATCAAGATGCCGGGTATTGACGGCATGGAAGTCTTAAAAGAGATCAAACGCAAGGCCCCGGAAACCGAAGTCATCGTGATTACCGGCCATGGCGACATGGATCTTGCCATCCAGGCCCTGAACCTGGATGCCGCTGATTTTATCAACAAACCCATCCAGCGCCAAAACCTTGAAAACGGACTTTCCAGGGCCCGTGAACGATTGAAAATAGCCCGGAATCTCCAGGGTCAGGTCAACAGCAGCATGACGGACAATATCCTTGTCATCAAACTCCAGGGCAATATCGGCGCCCGATCCGAGCAGTATCTGAGAGATGCCTATGCACAGGCCCTTCAAAAAAGATCAAACCGGGTGGTCTTCCATTTTGATGAGAGCACTTCCGTGAACGGCGCCGGTATCGCCATTTTAACCCAGCTCATCCTGGAGAGTGAAAAAAATAAGATCGAGATCGTCATGGCCGGGGTTTCGGAAAATTTTAAAAAGGTCTTTGATATCGTGGGACTTAGCCGCAGGATCAGGCTCTATGCCACGGTTGAAGAAGCCTGTAAAAATAAATAGCAAAAAGGGGGAGGGGATGAAAAATTTTTGTGCATCCATACTGGTGATGATACTGATTCTCGTTTTTCACGTATCCTTAAAGGCTGAAACGCCAAAACCCGAACCCGGTAAAAAACTCGTTACCCTTACCCTGCCTGTACCCCAGGACCCGGCAGGCAGAAAAGCATTGGGCTTAAAGGAGAACATCACTGGCTTTAAAATTGCCGATCTTAAAACCGATCTGGTTCTGATGGAGGTCATAGGCGTCTATTGTCCCCAGTGTTTCAAACAGGCGCCGGATTTTAATAAACTGTATGAGCGATTGAATAAAGGAAAAATGAAAGGCCGTGTGGCCATGTTTGCGCTGGCTGCCGGGGGTACGGACCTTGAAATTGAAAATCTTATAAAAAGCGGGCAATACCTTTTCCCTGTGGTCAGTGATGAAAAATTTGAATCACACAAACTGCTGGGCGAGCCCAAAACCCCCTTCACCATAGTTTGCCGGCCGGACGGCACCATCCTTTATACCCATCTTGGAATCATTTTGGATATTGACTCCTTTTACGCAGAGATTAAAGGCTTCTTAAACCGGTAATGAGCAGTGTCTCCCTCATATCAGATGCTCCTGACCGCAAAGAATATCATCTTGCCCTCATCCGGGAAACAGCTGCCGAATTATGCGGCGTGCGCCATCCAAAGCTTATCCTGGAATCCTTTCTCCTGTCGGCCCAAGGAGGACTGGGCGCCCTGGGCGGGTTTGCCGCGCTCACTGAAAAACCGTCGGAAGTGACCCATCTCATTGTCAGAGGAGAAACCACCATTTCCCATGACCAGATTAAAATACTTATCAAGACGACCCTGGACCACATCCATTTAAAAGCCGAACGATTTCCGTTTTTTATCGAGCCGGGTCATGCCCTGCCCCATGGTTTCGCCCTTGTTCTTGCCTGTCCCATAGAAGACGGGGGTCCCGCATTTCTGGGGCTCGCGGAGGCCATGCACCAAAAAGAGTATGACCTTGATGACCGGCGGCTGTTGATCAGCCTTTCCTCTTTATTTCAAGTCAGTCTGAATTTTGCACTCTTCTCGGCCCGCGTGGCGCTTTTAAACGCCGAACTTGAAAAACACAATACAGACCTTGACCGTCAGGTGTTTCATCTGAACGGGCTCAGGGAATTGTCCATGGAAGCAGGGAAATCCACTGATGTGGACAAATTTCTATCTGCATTTTTGCCCACGCTCCTAGGGCGGTTTTCCAGATCTCAGGGTCTGGTGGTGCTTCACGACCGGAACACCGGGGTGATCCGGCTGAAAAGCATGGGGATTGATCCGGAACCGGCCATATCCTCTTTGCCCGTTGACCGGCTCTTGTTCCTTTGTCTTGCCGGGGTTCAATATAAGCATATACAACCCCTTCAGGCCGTGCCCGTCCTTGATCTGGAACCCCTTTTCGCCCTCATCCCCGGCTTTGTGCCGAAAAGCGCTTTTCTCTTTCTTGTAAAGGATCAGATTTATGGAGCTGTGCTTCTCGGCGCCTCCCTGGAAGACCGGAAATTCTCAGATCAGGAAAAAGAATTATTGTCCGCCTTTGTGGCCCAGTCCATTCTCCATTTGAACAATGCAGATTCATTTGCCGCCATTGTCGCGTTAAACAGGAAACTTGAAGAACAAAACCAGGCATTGCAAAAAACCATTGATGAGCTGACCCGGGCCGAACATCGCATCAGTGCGCTGGAGCTGGCAGCCAGAAAGATTGCAAAAATGGTAAACCAAAATGCCGAAAGAATCATGCACATCAGACCCCTTGATTTCATCCTGCTGATCGGGATCAGCATTGTTCTCGGCCTTCTTTTTAACCTGCAAAACCCAAAGGGCATTCCTTTTTTCCCTGTTCCCAGACCTGAAGGGGTGAAATCCATCACCACGCCCGAGGCGGATGCGCTTTTAAAGGAAGAGAATGCTCTTTTAATTGATGCACGGCCCAGGGAATTTTATGAACAGGGTCATGCCAAAGGGGCCTTAAATGTCCCCCCGGCGCTGTTTGATGCCGTGTACACATCTCATTTTGCAGATGAAGATTTGCAGCGTCCCCTGATCATCTATGGAAGAAATTTCAGCCGTCTTTTTGATGAAGACGTGGCCCGCAGGTTTTTAAACCGGGATCATGAACGGATTTATCTTTTTTTTGGGGATATGACCACTCTTGGTGTCAAAGGAGGGGCTGAATAATGTCCGGCCGGTTTTCAACCCTGATCAGACATCCGTTTTTGGCTCTCATGGTTCGTTTCTATATCGGGGGGCTTTTTATCTATGCAAGCCTGAACAAGATCAATTTTCCAGCCGAATTTTCCGACAATATTGCCGCCTACCTCCTGGTGCCCCATTTTCTTGTCAATCCCATGGCTGTTCTTTTGCCCTGGATCGAGCTTGTCAGCGGGGTCTGCCTTGTGGCCGGTATCCGGGTCAGAGCCTCGGCCGCCCTGATCTGTACCCTTTTAGGGATATTTACAACCGCCCTGATAATTGTGCTTTTAAAAAAGACGCCCATTGACTGCGGCTGTTTTCAGAATGTGGGAGACCCTGTTTCATGGACCACCCTTTTACGGGATCTGGTGTGGCTTGCCATGGGGATCTATGTTTTCAGGTATGATACCCTGATCCATCTGGATCGTCTGTTTATGATCAGACCTGAGGACCTGGGCACCCTTTAATCATGATCATGGGCGCTTCTTTGCTGAATCCACCTGCGGATTTTGATCACGGCATAGATAATGATCAGGATGCTGATCAGGATCAATACGAACTGAACGCCTTTAGCGATTTTTAAAACCTCATCAATATATTCTCCGGCAAAATAGGACGCCAGAACCAGGGCCGGAACACTGATCAAAGCGGCCATGAAATCATAGAGAAAAAATTTTATAAATTTTGTCTTAAGTGCGCCGCCGGTATAAAAAATGGCGGCTCTGAATCCGGGCAAAAACCTTGCCATAAAAAATATCCGGTCGTGATATTTTTCAATAACAGCCTTTGCTTTCTTGATATGAAAGGGTTTGATAAATCGAGATAAAAACCGATGATTTAAAATCGAGTCCCCGGTTTTTTTCCCGATCATAAACACGCTTGAATCCCCTAAAAGAACACCGGCCAAAGCCAGGGGAAGAAAAATATAGATATCCATATACCCCGAATATGCAAGATATCCGCCTGTAATCAGAACCACATCTTCGGGCAAGGGAAGACCGAACCCGCACAAGAGAAGAACCCCGGTGAGCAGAAAATACAAGGCCACGGGATGTGCCATGGAAGAGACCGCATTCATTGTGAATTCAAAAAACATTTTTTATTTCGAACCTGACCTTGTTTAACCTTTAACATCCTCATTGTAACGGGAAAACATTTAGGCATGAATTCGATTTTTTTACAAGATGGAAAATCATAAAATGCTGAAGGAAAGCCCTGTTATGGACGGATTTTATAATAATATTTTTTCTATGGGGATTATTCCAAACATGATATATAAAAAAGAATATGCATTTATTCATCTTAATCTTATATGTTTTGGGGGAAAATCATGATCTACATCATTATCGGAAACGGGGTTGCCGGCACGACCGCGGCAGAAGCCATCAGAAAATATGATTCACAGGGAACCATAAAAATTTTTACGGATGAGGCCCATCCTTTTTACAGCCGTATCCGCCTCATGGAATACCTGGCCGGTGAAGTGGCGCTTTCAAAACTGCAGATCCGCTCCAATGCCTGGTATGACCAGCACCATATCGAGCTTTTTTTAAACAGCAAAGTAATTGATATTGATGCCGTCAAAAAAGAAATTACAACCGCCTCCGGGGACCGATACCATTATGACAAACTGCTTCTGGCCGAAGGCAGCCATTCTTTTGTACCGCCCGTCAAAGGGGCGGACAAAGCCGGGATTTTCACCCTGAGAAGCATAAAAGATGCAGAAGAGATTAAAAATTATATGACCGGTAAAACAAAAGCCCTTCTCATCGGCGGAGGGATTCTGGGTTTGGAGGTTGGGAACAGCCTTGCCAAAGCCGGGTTAAAGGTCTCGGTGGCGGAATTTTTCCCTCGCCTTCTCCCCCGCCAGACAGATCTTTTGAGCAGCACCCTGCTTCAAACCCTACTGGAACAAAGAGGGTTTGAGTTTTATCTGGGTGTGGTTTCCAAGGAAATCATGGGAGAGTCTCATGTCAAAGGACTTCTTCTGGAAGACGGCCGGAAAATCGAGACGGATCTGATCATTATTTCCGCCGGAGTCAGACCCAACCTTGAACTGGCCCAAAAACTAAATCTGAAGATTGGAAAAGGCGTTGTGGTTTCAGATTATCTTGAAACCGGAATTCCGGACATTTATGCAGCCGGAGATGCCATCGAACATAACGGAATTGCCTACGGCATCTGGCCTGCTTCGGAACAGCAGGGGGAGCTGGCAGGCATGAATATGGCGGGCAACAGGACTGTCTATGCAGGAACCACTTTTTCCAACCTGCTCAAAGTAGCGGGCATTGATCTTCTGGCCACAGGAGATATTGATCCTGACGGGAAACTGGAATCGTTTATCGATCAGGATCAAAAAAGCGGGACCTACCGGAAGCTGGTCATTAAAGACAATGTGATTGTGGGCTGCCTTCTTTTTGGCACCCTGAAAGATAGAAAAAATATTTTATCCGCTATTCAGGAAAAAAAAGATATCTTGGCCATCAAAGACCGGCTGGCCCGGTTTGATCTGGAAGCCCTGGCTTAACCCGGTTATTCGTGACGCAGCGCTTCTATGGGGTCCAGATGCGCTGCTTTTCTTGCCGGGAAATAGCCAAAAACAACTCCCACCCCTGCTGAGAATACAAATGAAATCATAATAATGCCGATATTCAGGATAAACGGTACCTTGAGTGCGCCCGCCCCTGCAATGGAAGCACCGATCCCGAGAATAATGCCGATAATGCCGCCAAAGCAGGAAAGAACCACTGCTTCGATCAGAAACTGCAGGAGCACCTGCTTTTCCATGGCGCCGATGGCAAGCCGGATGCCGATTTCACGGGTTCGTTCCGTAACCGAGACCAGCATGATGTTCATAATGCCGATCCCACCGACCATCAGACTGACGGCTGCCACAACACCCAGAAGGGATGTCAGCATTTTTGTGGTTCCGGTCAGCGTCTTGACGATTTCCTGCATATCCCTGACATTAAAATCATCTTCTTCATGTTTGCCTATTTGCCGCCGCTCCCTCAGGAGCCGCTCAATATCCGATTTTACCTTTTCCGTTGAAACACCATCCAGGGCAGATACCGAGATTGCGCCCACATCTGTGCTGCCGGCAATACGCCGCTGGATGGTTCGCAGCGGTATCAGCACAAAATCATCCTGATCCGTACCAAAACCGGATTGGCCTTTGGGTTTAAACACCCCTATGATCTGACACGAAATTTTTTCAAGACGGATGCTGCTGCCCATGGGGTCCTGCCCACCAAAAAATTGTTTCCGGATGGTGTCGCCGATAATGCAGACCGATGCGCCCGCCCTTAATTCGCTTTCATTGAAAAGCCGTCCGCTCAATAGTGTCCAGTTCCTGACGCTCAGATATTCATTGGTGCTTCCCATAACCTGGGTTATCCAGTTCTCGTTTCCATAAATGGCCTGGACATTCCGGCTCGTTATGGGAGCCACGCCGGACAGTCCGCCGATTTCTCTTTTGATGGCATCCACATCGCTGATTTTAAATCTCCTTGCACTGGAACGGGTTCCCCCCGGACCGCGGAAACTTTGACCGGGATACACATCAATCAAATTGCTGCCCAGGATGGAGATCTCATTGGCCACTTGTTTTGTGGCCCCATCCCCCACCGTCACCATGGTGATGACGGCTGCAACCCCGATGACAATGCCGAGAATGGTGAGGGACGAACGCATGGCATTGCGCCTGATTTCTCGCATGGCTATCAGGATGGTTTCAGGAAACATGACTGCTCCCGTTTGATTCTTCATTTTCAATAAACCCGTCCCTGAAGCGGATAATTCTTCTTGCATAGGATGCCATGACGGCATCATGGGTTACCATGACAATTGTGAGTCCCCGGTCACGGTTAAAGGCGGTTAACAGCTCCATGATCTCACGGCTGCGGGCGGAATCGAGATTTCCCGTGGGTTCATCGGCAAACAGAACATCGGGATCGGTGACAATGGCCCGGGCAATGGCCACCCGCTGCTGCTGTCCGCCGGAAAGCTCTGCCGGGGTATGGGTTTCCCATCCGGAAAGCCCGACGGACGCAAGAGCTTTTTGTGCCCTTTGCCGGCGCTCTTTTGAACCGGTTCCCCGGTAAATCAGGGGAAGCTCCACATTTTCCAAAGCCGATGTCCGGTTTAAAAGATTAAATCCCTGGAATACAAACCCAAGATAATGACGCCGCAAAAGAGCGCGCTGGTCCCGTGACAAATTCCCGACATCCGCGCCCTTAAACCGGTATGTGCCGGATGATGGGGTATCCAGACAGCCCAGGATATTCATACAGGTGGATTTGCCTGACCCGCTGGGGCCCATGACAGCAACAAAATCACCCGCATCAATTGTCATATCAACTCCCTGGAGTGCTCCCACCTTAGCCGCACCGGTTCCGTAAGTCTTTGTCACGGCGTCTAGGACGATAACCGGCCCGCTGTTTTCAGATAGAACCCGGATGGTCATCCGCCAATCCTTACGGTGTCCACAACCAGAATCATTCCGGGTATTATTTCCGGACTCGTAACAACGGTCATGATCCCGTCGCTCTCCCCGGTTATGACGGGTATTTCAACCGGCTGTCCGTCTTTTAAGGTCCAGACCCTTGATTTTTTTTTGTCTGCTTTTGCAAATTCTTTTTTTTGCGCCGGGGGCCTTTGCGGTCTTGGGAAAAGCTTGGCAATTATGCTGTCGCTTTTTGCACCGGTTTCTCTTTCTTTTATGGGCGGAGTATACCGCAAGGCGGAATTGGGGACCAAAACCGCATTTTCAATTTCATTCACGGTAATTTTCACGGTGGCTGTCATGCCCGGCCTCAGCAATAAATCCGGGTTGGCAACATCCAGAATGGTTTGATAGGTCACAACGCCGCTGACAATTTTTGATCCATACCGGACCTGGGTAATGGTTGCCGGAAAACTGATCTCAGGATAGCCGTCAACAGTAAAGACGGAGGTCAGTCCTTCTTTCACACGCCCCACATCGGCTTCGTCAATGTCCACCGAGAGTTGCATCCTTGTCAGATCTTCTGCAAGCGTAAACAGAACCGGCGCCTGAAGAGAAGCGGCAACGGTCTGGCCCGGTTCAATGGTGCGTTTGAGCACAATCCCGTTGATGGGGGAATAGATGATGGTTCTTGATAAATCCGTTTCAAATGTTTTCAGCAAAGCCTCTGCCTGGGATACCGAGGCCTTTGCCGCTGTTTCGTCGGCCAAGGCTCGCTCATGGGCTGCCTCGGCAGCATCAAGATCGTGTTTAGACGGCGTCTTGTTGCCGCTCAATTGCCTTAGCTCCCTGATCCGCGCCAATTCATTTTTCGTCTCCTTTACCGTTGCCTGTATCTGGGCCACTTTGGCCATGGCCGAATCAATGGATGCCTTGTATTGCCGGACCTGGGTCTCAAGTTTGACCGTATCGAGTCTTGCCAGGACCTGGCCGGTTTTAACCCTGTCGTTGAAATCAACCTCAACGGTTCTGACAATCCCTGAAAGTTCAGAACCCACATCCACCTGGTTTGTGGGTTGCAGGGTTCCTGTGGCCGCCACGGTGACCACAAGATTTCCTTTCTGGGCTGTTTCCGTTTTAAAATCTATTTTGTCTGTTTTTTTCCCTGTCCCCCATCTGACGGCAACCAATGCGATGACAACGGCCAGAACAAGCCAGGCGACCGTGCGCAGAATTCGCCGGCCACGTCCGGGACCTGCACCTTTTGCCAGGATTTCATTAATGCCGGCATTTTTTTCAGACTTTATGCTATTCATGATTTTTCAATTCCTGTTTTTCCGCCTCACCCCCGGCATAACCGTCCGCCATGGAGGACCATCCTCCGCCAAGTGCCTTATAGAGCCGCACCAGGCTGGATATCATATTTCCCTCGCACTGGATAAGCGATTGTTCAAAGGACAAAAGAGACCTTTGCGCATCCAGCACGCCTGTAAAATCGATGGCACCGGCCTGATACCGGGCTTTGGCCAGATCCGTTGCCTGCATGGCTGCATTTATGGCTTCTTTCAAAGACTGTCTGCGGCTTTGTTCCTGTATATAGGAGGTCAATTGGTTTTCCACTTCAGCAAGGGCGCTCAGAACCGTTGATTCATATTTGGCCAGCAATTGTTCCTCAAGGGCGGACTGGACTTCGATATTGCTCCGGATGGACCCTGCCCTGAAAACCGGCCACGTGATCCGGGGCCCGAATCCATAGCTTCTGCTGTGGGCCAAAAACAATTTTTCCGGGTCAAAGGCTTCAAACCCGATGGAACCGGAAAGGGTCAGCTTTGGATACAGATCTGCCGTGGCAGCCCCGATTCTTGCACTCTGTGCAGCCAGTTTTCTTTCTGCTCGCCGGATATCCGGTCTTCGCCGCAGCACATCAGCCGGCACGCCCACGGCAATCTCCAGAGAAGAAATCGGAATGGGGCCTCTTTGGTTTAATACCTCATGCACCGATCCCGGTGTCTCGCCCAAAAGCACTGCAATACGGTTTTTAGATTCCTCAAGGGATATTTTCAGCCCGGGAATCTGGGACCGTGTATTTTCAAGATTATACTTTGCCTGCTGAACCGCCATTCCATCAGATAGCCCTGAAATATATCGTGCTTGGCTGATTTGATAGGTTTCTTCCTGGATGGACAGATTTTTGTATGCCACATCCATCCCGGCCTGAAACGTTCTGACTTCCGTGTAATTCAAAGCAATTTCAGCCAGAAGGCTGACAAGGATATCCCGCAAATCTTCTTGACTTGCCTGAAGCTCTGCCGATGCCGCCTCGATAGACCGCCGGGTGCCCCCAAAAAGATCGATTTCCCAGCCTGCATCAAAATCAGCCGAATATAAATCCGTCTCTTTTCCGCTCCCGGTTTCTTTGCTGCTGCCACTTTTTCTAAAGGACCCGGAGGAGTCCAGGGTCGGGAACAGCCCGGCCCTGCTGATAGTTCGCCGTGAACGCTCTTCACGGATCCTGGCCCTTGCCTGCTCCATGTCCTTATTATTGGCAACCGCCCTTTCCATCAGATCCGAAAGTATCGGGTCATTCAGGGTCGACCACCATGTCGCAAGCATCTTAGTATCAAGCACCTGATGCGTCACACCGCCCATGGATTGGCTATGCCAGACCCCGGGCACCTTGGTTTCCGGAGGGACATATTCAGGCCCCACCATGGTACAGCCCCAAAACACCAAAATTGCCGACACAGCATCCATCCATAGAGCAATCCGTCTTGTCACGGTTTTTTTAGAATGTTTTATCCAACACATCTTCATGATCGCTTTGATAAAATCTTAACAGGTTCAATAAAATAATACTGGCTCCCAAAAATAATCAAACCCCGGCAATTATAGTTTCTACCCGTTGTATATAGGATTTGAGAATGCTTTTTGTCAACGGACGGCCAAAGAAAAATCATGTCCTGAGAATAGTCTTGACCTGCCAAAAAATAATCTTTGTAATGTGGCCCATAATTTAAAAAGCTGAGCAAGCAAACTCAGCTTTTTAAAAAAATATTATTTCTTCTTGTTACAGCAAGTCTCCAATATGCTTCCATGGAAGCCTGATTAATTTGATAACGCCTTTATTTATATAGTTTAAAACAGGGCCTGAAATTTTATTTGTTTTACACCACAATATATTGTAGGTTGATTTCTATCGAAATTCTTTGGAAGGTCAAGTATTCTCTAAAAGTTTTAAATTCATTCGGACATTAAATGGAGATTCCCTATATGTACGAAAAACCCACCTATGAAGAATTGGAAAGACGGGTTCAGAAACTTGAAAAAGTGGAAACTGAACGAAAACAGGCTGAAGAAATTTTAAAAGAAATTATAGCTAAGAATCCGATGTCAATTCAAATACTGGATAAAGAGGGATGCACACTGGAAGTAAATTCTTCCTATAGATCACTTTTTGGATCGGTTCCACCTTCAGGTTATTCAATTTTTAATGATATTCAGTTACTACAAAATGGAATGGGAAAATTCTTCGAGCAATTAAAAAATGGTGAAGTTGTCCGCTTTCCTGATTTGTATTTCAATGCACATGATTCGTTCCCTGAATTTCCAGATGTTCCTGCTTGGATACGGACCATTGGTTTCCCAATAGATAAAATCAGTGAGAAACCGGAAAGATTTGTTTTAATGCATGAGAATATCACTGAGCGCAAGCAGATAGAGGATGTGTTGAGGGAGAAAGAAAGTACTAATAGTCATATTTTGGACAGTATCAGCGATGGATTTTTTGTGTTGGATAACCAATTGGCTGTTACCTATTTCAATAAGGCCGCTGAACAGATATTGGGAAAGAAGAGCAACGAGGTAATCGGTCATGGACTATTTGAAGTTTTTCCAGAGGCAGGAGGATCAATTTTTGAAAAAAAATATCGTTTTGCTCTACAGACAAAGACAGCTCTTTCTTTCGAAACATATTTCGACAGTCCACCATATCAAAACTGGTATGATGTCAGAGTGTACCCATATCACTCAGGTATCACTGTATTTTTTCAACTGACTACAGAAAGAAAGAAGAAGGACGAAATTCTAAGGGAGAGTGAGGAAAAATTCCGTACTCTGAGTTTGCTGGCGCCTGCTGGGATTTACCTGACTGACCCAGAAGGTAACTGTTTATATACTAATCCATGCTGGAATGAAATGGCGGGTTTTAGTTCTAAAGAAGCGCTTGGAAAAGGTTGGGTTAATGCTCTACATCCAGAGGATCGCGAAACCGTTTTTTCGAATTGGGAAAAAATGGTCGAGTCTGAAGGCAGTTGGGGTATGGAATACCGATTCCAGACCCCGGAAGGTAAAGTCACCTGGATTTATGGATTGGCAACGCCCCAAAGAGATGTTTCGGGCAAAATTATTCGGTATGTAGGTTTAAATATGGATATAACCGAGCGCAAGAGATCTGAGAAGCAACTACGGCAGAACGAAGAGAATTTCCGTCAGCTGGTGGAGAATATCAAAGAAGTCTTTTGGCTTGGCTCCACAGACTGGAGTCAGGTTTTTTATGTCAGTCCAGCCTATGAAGAAATTTGGGGGAGTCCCCGCACAGAGTTGTACTCCCAGCCCCGATCATGGCTTGATAAGGTTGTCGCTGAAGACGTTCAGCGGTTGGTCGATGTCATTCAGGCCTATGATCCAAATGGCAAAGAGCCAATCATCTTTCCAGATTATCGTATTATGCGTCCGGATGGCAGTGAACGCTGGATTGCCGCACGCGGTTTTCGTGTTTTCAATTTCGACAGCCAGTCTTATAGAATTGCCGGGCTGGCTGAGGATATCACCGAGCGCAAACAGGCGGAAGAGATTCTGCAAAAAACCCAGGAACAACTGACAAATGCACATCGACTTGCACAGATAGGCATCTGGGATTGGATTGCCGACACAGACACCGTCACCTGGACAGAAGAGCTTTACCATATCGCAGGGATAGACCCGAAGTGGCCCGCACCCACATATGCAGAGCACCCTAACCTTTATGCTCCGGAAAGTTGGACTCGCCTGAAAGCAGCTGCCGAGAAATCACTGGAAACCGGTACGCCTTATCAGCTTGAGCTGGAATTATTCCGTCCGGACGGATCCATCCGATGGGTGAAGGCATTTGGCGGTGCAATTTATGATGACCGCAGGCAGGTAAAGGGACTTCATGGTACAGTTCAGGATATCACTGAGCGTAAGTTGGCGGAAGCCAATTTAAAAATGGCCCACGAGAAAATGCTAACTATATTGGAAAGTATTGATTCAACCGTTTATGTGGCGGACATGGACACTCATGAGATCCTGTTCATGAATAAAAAAATGATAACCGATTTTAGCGGGGATAAAACCGGGGAAATATGCTTCAGCGCATTCAGGAAAAAGTCAGAACCCTGCGAATTTTGTACAAATGACCAGTTGCTTGATAAAAATGGGAATCCTTGCGGTGTCTGCACCTGGCATGATCAGAATCCCATCACCGGCAGATTTTATATCAACCATGACCGGGCCATTGAATGGCTTGACGGCCGCATGGTCCGTTTGCAGATTGCCACGGATATTACAGATATGAAAAAAATGGAGGCGCAATTAACCCAGGCTCAGAAGATGGAATCCATCGGCACCCTTGCCGGGGGCATTGCCCATGATTTCAACAATATTCTGTTCCCTATTGTCGGCCATACAGAAATGCTGATGGACGATCTTTCAGAGGAAAGCAGCTCCATCCGGGAGAGTTTGAATCAAATTTATACCGGCGCATTAAGGGCCAGGGATCTGGTCCAACAGATTCTGACCTTTGCACACCAGGAAAAAAATGAACTGAAACTGATGAAAATGCAGCCCGTCATCAAAGAAGCCATAAAATTGATCCGGTCCGCCATCCCAACCACCATTTCTATTACTCAAAATCTCCAACCCGGCTGTGGCCCTGTAACAGCAGATCCGACACAGATCCATCAGATCCTTATGAATCTGGCAACAAACGCCTATCATGCCATGGAGAAGGATGGCGGAGAACTTAAAGTAAATCTCAAAGAAATCGAACTGGGGAAGAGAGACCTGATCGATCCGGATATGAGTCCGGGTTTATATGCCTGCCTGACCATTGGCGATACCGGTGTGGGAATGAACAAGGATGTCATGAATCGCATTTTTGACCCGTTCTTTACCACCAAGGAAAAGGGCAAAGGAACAGGGATGGGCCTGTCCGTGGTTCACGGGATAGTGAAACGCATGAAAGGAGAAATCCAGGTTTACAGTGAACCGGGCAAAGGCACGGAATTTCAAGTTTATCTCCCGATTGCCAGGGACTCTTCTGAAAGACAGGAGCAAAATGCAAACGAATCCATAGTGATGGGATCTGAAAGAGTCCTTCTGGTAGATGATGAAGCAGCGATCATAATAATGGAAAAAATGATTCTGGAGCGTCTCGGGTATCAGGTGACCTCCCGGACCAGCAGTATTGAAGCCCTTGAAACCTTCAAGGCCGATCCGGACAAATTTGATCTCGTGATTACGGATATGTCCATGCCGAAAATGTCGGGAGATAAACTTGCCGTTGAATTGATCAGAATCCGCACGGATATTCCTATCTTGCTCTTTACAGGTTACAGCGAGAGCATGACGGATGAAAAAATTAAATCTCTGGGGATCAAGGGTTTTTTAATGAAACCGATTGAGAGAAAAGCTCTTGCAAAAAAAATACGGGAAATTTTAGATTGAGGAATGCAAGTGCCTATGGGTGATTATCTTGTCTATATTTAATCAGGATGCTTCAGATTTCTAACCCGTTTAGTCGTATTCGTAGTGCTCAGTCCGTATAAAATATGAGGAACAGTAGAGTCAAGGACAGGCGCGGTAGCATATTTGCTCCGTTTCCTGTCCCTGCTC
>CAZWMY010000065.1:0-21361 GCA_964635025.1 uncultured Desulfobacula sp.
CGACTCCAAGGCGCAGTTGCCGGCGAGGATCATCAGGTCGGCCCAGGAAATTTTTCTGCCGTATTTCTGCTTGATCGGCCAGAGCAGGCGGCGCGCCTTGTCAAGGTTCACATTGTCGGGCCAGCTGTTAAGGGGTGCAAATCGCTGGGTTCCTGACCCTGCTCCTCCGCGGCCGTCACCGGTGCGGTATGTACCGGCACTGTGCCAGGCCATCCGGATGAAGAGCCCACCGTAGTGGCCATAATCTGCAGGCCACCAATCCTGGGAATCGGTCATCAGCGCATAGAGGTCCTTTTTCAGGGCTTCCAGGTCGAGTTTTTTGAATTCCTCAGCATACTTGAAACCCTCTCCCATGGGATTAGCCATGTAAGAGTTCTGATGAAGAATCTTGAGGTTCAACTGGTTGGGCCACCAATCACGGTTCGATGTGCCGCTGCCGGCAATGGGTTTGCTAACTCGGCCCGTTACCGGGCACTTGCTGTTTTCATTAGGCATGTTTACCTCCTGATTTTTTGGGTTGTAAAACAAATTCTATTTGATAACGATTATCATTGTATGGCAAAAAAAATATATCAGGTATTTTTTGCCATACAATTGCTGCAAATACCAAAAAAGTCCAACCGATGATTTAGAATTTTAAAATTAGTCTCTGCAGCAACCTCATTTTTCATATCATCCAGACTTTCCAGATCCGGATCCACAATTATTTTGCACTTGACACAAATGACATGTGGATGGGGGTAAGGCTTATTTCCATCGTACCGGTTACTCCCATCCGGGAACCCTAACTCAAGAACTTCACCAAGAGATTTGATTAATAAAATATTTCTGTATACTGTCGCAAGACTCATGGCAGGAAAGTCTTTTTTAATTTCATTGTAGATATCTTCAACTCTGGGATGCCCAATGCTTTCGGCCAGGTTTTCTACAATTGCCAAGCGCTGGGGAGTGATTTTATGGTGGTTGTCCCTTAGTTTTTGAATAATGGTATCAACTCTTTTTTTTCGGCTGGCCAATTTAACCCCCATTAAATAAATAATAATAATTATCAATTAAAAGTATTGGACACAAACTTGCTTTCTGTCAAGTCAAGCATACAAAAATATTAAAAAATCAGCCCAATTTTTTGGGCCTTCTTACAAATTGAAAAAGGCTTGATTGAAGAGGGGTAAAACAGAAAGCGATCAGCGTCAATTATATTATTTTTCGAGGTACAGAAAGTGCTGCATCAGATACCGGTCATGAGTTTCAGCATGTCGGCGGCATTGTCTGCCCTCAGGATGGCTTTCCGGTGGGGAGCTTTCAAAAAACCTTCCCTTTCTGCATTGTCCAGGAGGGCATCCAGGGGCGCATAATAATTGTTGATATTGAGAAGGCCAAAGGGTTTGGAATGGAATCCCAGGATAGACAGGGTATAGATTTCAAAAAATTCTTCAAAGGTCCCCACACCGCCCGGCAAGGCCACAAACCCGTCGGACAGTTCCACCATCAAGGCCTTTCTTTCGTGCATGGTGGGGACAACGCGGAGCTCCGTAAGACCGGGATGGAAAATTTCCTTATCCCGCAAGGCCTGGACCGTAACGCCGATAACCTTGCCCCCCCATTCCAGAACACTGTCAGCCAAAAGTTTCATAAGGCCTGTGTCAGACCCGCCATAGATGCAGGTGAGGCTGCGCTCAGCCAGTTCCCTGCCCATGTCTTGGGCGGCCCGTGCATAAACCGGGTCAGCGCCGGGGCTGGAGCCTAAAAAGATACAAATTGAGTTCATGATATCCTCCGGGCACCCCCATATTTTTAAATAATTCTGTCACAGAGTCAGACATTGTTAAAACCGCAGCCGGCCAAGATAATCAACCAGACCGGTCAGATCCTGGCTCCAGGGAACATTTTCGCCGCTAAACCGCTCCCCCCGGCCATAAAATAAGGTGTTGCAGTATTGTGCCGCTTTAAGATCGGTCAGTGCATCCCCCACCATCAGGACCTCTGACTCATCCAGACCGTCCTCACGGATAATCCGTTCCAGAAGGTATTGCTTTTCAGGGGGTGTCCCATGAATACGCTTAAAATATGGCGCAAGGCCCCTTTGTATGAGAATATCCTGAAGCTCTTTTTCCGGTGTGCCGGATGCCACAAACAGGGGCAATCTTCCGTTCAGCAGATCAAGGCTTTCCTGTGCACCGGCCACCATGGGCGCATCCAGGACCGCATCAATACAAAACCGGGTAAAACTCTCACACAGGGTATCCATCATTTTATCGGACAAGGGGGCTTTAACCACTTCGCGGTAAAACCACTCAAATTTTTTAAACCGGCTGATCCCGCCGTGTTCCCTGTGATAATTCATCAGCCGGTCCATGGCGTCTGGCCCGAATTCTGCCACCGTCTGTCCGAATGCCAGGGTTTTGACCGCATTGCTCTCTATCAATACACCGTCGCAGTCAAACACCACAGCTGATAATTTTTGTTTTTCCGCTGTCTGGCCTCGTTCTTGGATGCCTGATGATGTTTTCAAATATCTGACCTTTTTATTTTGATGTCGTAAGTCCTGTCATAAGTTTGTCACAAGTTTTTGTCATAAGATGTCGCAAGTTCATGCCCTTAAAAAATAGACCAGCTGATTTGTTGCTCCTTCACTGCCAATCAGTTCCTTTTCAATCATTATTTTAAGATCACGCTGTAAACTGCGTCGGTTTACCTCTGGGCATAGTCCTTCATAATTCTGGATAGTCAGCCTATCATGCTGGAGGATATATTCAATTGCTTTTGTCTGCCTTTCATTCAGGTTATGCTTCTGTGTTAACACATCTCTTCGAATCACCTGCTCGCCGCGTTCTTTGACCTCAATCATTTGAGTTTCCAGGCCGGTGATAAAATAGTCCAGCCATCCGGTCATATCCATGTCATTTTCACGAACACTTTGAATTTTTTTATAAAAAGTCGATCTATCTCGATCATAATACTCACTGATAGTGAACAGGCGTTTGAAATCATACCCTGCCTTGTAAAGACAGAGGGTTGACAATAACCTTGACGTTCGCCCGTTACCGTCAAGGAACGGATGAATATGGACCAGTTGAAACTGGGCAATCCCGCTGATCAAAACCGGATGGATCTCAAGACCCGAATTCAGCCATTTTACCATTTCAGACATCATGATGGGTATTTCAACCGCAGAGGGCGGGGTGTAAATCACAACCCCTGTTTTGGAATTCGCGACATAATTTTGAATCCGCCGATAGTTCCCCGGATCAGCTTTGCCGCCTCGAACCCCTTCAACCAATTTTTTATGGATTTGACGAATCAGCCCTTCAGTGATAGGGTCTCCCTGGTCCAAACAATGAGATACAAATTCAAAGGCAGACCGATAGTTCAACAGTTCTCTGGTATCATCCGGATCAGCCCCGGGAACATCCTCTCCTTTCCACAAGCGTTCAGCCTGGTCCAGGGTCAGTCGCGTTCCTTCGATGTGGGTGGTATGATGGGCCTCTTTAATCAGGGCCTGATTTCCCATATCCCTTACCCAGTCGTCTGACAACCTTGCAGCCTCCAGAAATCCGCGAGCCCTCTCAATCTGGGTTATGGCTGATGTCATGCGGTTGGTTATGGTGAATTTGGGGTTGAATCCTGTCATAAATCACCTCCATCGATGATGGCCCCGGCGTCCTTTATAATGGCAATGATTTCCGGCTTTAGCTTTCCTGGTATCTCTGCGGCCTGTGATTGGTGACATATTTAATGGCAGCATTATTTCTTCATATTTTGGAATCATGGACACCTCTTTTCGATTTGATTAAACGTGCAAATAACCGGTGCAAATGGAGCGTAGCGGAATTTGCACCGGAGTTGATTTGTCTTGTTAGAAATGCATATTCTCACTGAATCAGCTTTTATATCCAGTATTACAATAAGGATGCGCCAATTGGCCATTGTCTGCCGAGGAGCTTCCACCATCTCGCCTGCGGTCTATGTGATCTATTGATATCGAGTTTCTATGAATATATCCTCCACAGATGTTGCACTTTGGAGCTGACTTAAGAACCTCACGCAAATAGACAGCGCTCTTAGCTCCTGAATCAAATTTCTTACCAACTGAACCACGCTTTGCAGTTGGTTTTTGAAATGATAAATAGCTGAATTCAGAATTTGATTGGATTTGCATAAGGATGTCTTCATCGTTTGTTTTCAATTGTAAAGCATCTGCTATCTGTTCGAAAAAGCAAGAAATGTAAGGATGGCTTTTTTGGGCTGTCCGATATTTTCTATTTATTTGCTGAGAAAGGTAGTCATATTCGAGAATAAAACTCTCGAACCTGGGGCGTACTTTTAAGAAGTTGTTTATTTTTTTCCGTTGGGAAAGCCTTGCTGTAAAATCTGTAATTGCCAAAAAAGAGGCACTTTTATGACGCCCTTCTTGGGAATAGAAATATACTGCAGGATGGAGACCAAGAGATGAAGGGTGGTTACTGTTAAGAAGATAAGCTATTTTTCTAACATCTTTTAAGACAGCAATTGTTTTTTCCCCGCTATCATCATCTTCGCTACTGTTTTGTTTTGTGACAATATTGATCATATCGACAATTAACGGAAGCGTTTGTGCTGAATAAAGTTTCCCTGCGATCGGAAGGTCTAAAGTTTTTATTGGTGTTTTTAGCCGAGGATCAAATAATATGTCATTAATTTCGGCTGCAAGCTCTTGAATTTTGGATTGGGTTTCTTCTGAAAAAATAGACCAATATTTATGGCCTTTTCCACTTCGAATTATTGCTCTAGCTGCAATACTATTTGGTTTACGACGATCCTCCAAAAGTTTTAACTCAGTTTTGTCTATTGGTGCGGCTTGCTGGTTTATTTTGAAAAATGAGCTTTCAGCTTTTCTTGCATCACCTTCAACCCATTGCAATTGTATTGCTAATGCACCAAGATTCTTGGCATCCCTCACTATTTCTGGGCGTACCTTGTTGGGGTGGGTTAAAGCAAGCCTGTAGTCGCTATATGGACCAACAGCCTTATCAACAAGCTTTCGTGTTTCCATAGCTATTTCGAGTTGTTCATCAGGAATGATTCCGTCATAAAAGAGTTTCGATGTCTGTCCATCTCCATAGTCATCATTTACCCAGGCAGCAAGCGCACTCAATCGGTGACTACCGTCTATAACAAATAAATAACCACCAGTACTCCGCCAAAGAATGATTGCAGGGATCAGATCTCCAGTGATAAAACTGCGAATGAGTTCAGAAACCTTTTCTCCGTCCCATTCGTTTGTCTCTCTTTGGAAGTCAGGTTTTCGAAGGTTGGTGAAGAAAAATGAATCTGCCTTGATATCTTCTATAGATATGGTTTCTTTCTTTTTCCCAGAGTTGATTACTTCTTCGACTTCAAAATCTTCTCGAGGAATGAGTGCGTCAAGGTTAACTTTTGCCATTTTTAATCCTTTTGCTTATCTTGCTGAAAATTCTAACAAGTAAGCTATGCGGTTGTCCGTATATCGCCTATATATCCCATTAAAAAATTTTCTAACCGTTTATCTTATACAAGCAAATGATATCGGCTTTATTCCCTTTCCGGGGTTCAAGGATGCGATGCGTCATGATTCCTGGAACAGGGAATGGAACTGACCAAGTCATATAACAAGCCTTGGAAGAACACAATAAGTAATTTTTCCAATTTTTGCTGGTATTTAAATTCCTTTCGCTCAGATCCAAAGGACTGAGATCATGCAAGATAAATCCTTGATTTTTATCAGAATCTGATTGATAAGAAAGATATGGCAACCCTTGTTTGAATAGCGAGGTGATGGATGAAATCTGCCGCAATATTTAAAATCAGTCTGTTTATTCCAACCCTTTTGGTTTTGTTTGTTCACCCGGCACATTCCGAGCCGGGTGACCCATATCTGCAAAGCCGCAGGGACATGGTCAGGTTCCAGATCAGGGACCGGGGTATCTCCGATCCCGGTGTTCTCCGGGCCATGGAAACCGTTCCCCGTCATGAATTTGTGCCTGAGTCTGAAAAAAAACACGCCTATGAGGACAGGCCACTGCCCGTGGGGTATGGACAGACCATCTCCCAACCCTATATCGTGGCTTTGATGACCGAGCTTTTGAAGGTGGGAAAGGAGTCAAAGGTGCTGGAGATCGGGACCGGGTCCGGGTATCAGGCTGCGGTGCTGGCAGAGATTGTCCGGGAGGTGTATACGGTTGAGATCGTGCCCCAGCTTTTTGAACGGGCGGGTCAGGTCCTGTCCGGCATGAAATACGGGAATGTCCGGACCTTGAATGCGGACGGGTATTTTGGCTGGGCCGGGCACGGGCCCTATGATGCCGTGATCGTGACCTGTGCCGTGGATTTTATCCCGCCGCCGCTGATTGAACAATTGGCGATGGGCGGGCGCATGTGCATCCCTGTGGGGCCGCCCTTCAAGGTCCAGCACCTGGTGCTGGTGAAAAAGGAAAAAACAGGGATTGAAACCGAGGTGATTGCCTCGGTAAGATTTGTGCCCCTGGTCCGGAAAGGGGATTGAATGATCCTGTTTTCAGTGTTTATGACCTCTTTTTCCATCCTGGCCTATGAGATCGTATTTGCCCGGATCTTTGCCTGGTCCCAGTGGGTAAACCTGTCCTCGCTGATCATTACCATGGCGCTCCTGGGGTTTGGGGCGGCAGGGTCTTTGATCAGCCTCTTGGAGAGCTGGATCGGACAGAGCCGGGAACAGGTCTTTTTTGCCGGGCTGGTGCTTTTTCCCCTGTTTCTGGCTGCAGGGGTCATCATTCCGTCTCAGCTTTCCTTTAATCCCTATGAACTCAGCCTTGAGCTTTCCCGGATCGGGGTCCTGGTGCTATATTTTCTGTTCATGGCCATGGCGTTTTTCCTGGGCGCAGCCGTGATCTGTCTTTCCTTTATGGAAGGGGATGTAAGACAGATGGTCTGCTGCAATCTGATTGGGTCTGGTGCGGGTGTTCTTGCGGTTGCGCTCTTGTCCTTTTATGTTCACCCGGTGCGGCTCATGGCCGGGGTTGTGGTTTTGGCCGGTCTGCCGGCGCTGGTCATGATGGTGCAAAACCGGTCTTTTGGGTCCGGGTGTGCAGCCATTTTGATCATGGCAGGGCTGTGGCAGGTCATGACCCTGCCCAAAGCCTTTACCGTGTCCCAGTACAAGCCCGTTTCCATGGCATTGACCCTTCCGGATGCAAGGATTTTGCATGAAGCGGTTTCGCCCCTGGCTATTGTGCAGGTGGTGGAGGCCGACGGGCTTCGGGCCTCGGCAGGGTTAAGTCTTGTGTCGCCTTTCCAGGTGCCGGTCCAAAAGGGCATCTTTTTCAATGCCGGGGCCATGAGTCCCATCACCCCTTTTGACGGAGACCTGGAATCGGTCCGGTATCTTGAATATCTTTCGTCCTATCTTCCGTTTTATGTCACAGACAGGCCGGATCTAAAAAAAGTGCTCATCATGGGTGCCGGTGGCGGCGAATCCATTTTAAAATCCATGGTCAGGGGGTTTGGCCGCATTGTCGCCCTGGAACTTGACCCCCATGTGATCCGCCTCATGAAAGGGCCGCTGGCGGATTTTTCCGGCCATATCTATGAAAACGGGCAAGTGACCGTGATCAACCAGGAAGCCCGGAGCTTTATCCGGGAGACCGGTGCAGCCTTTGACCTCATTGATATTAACCTTATGGACAGCTATGGGGCCTCGGTATCCGGGGTCCATGCCCTGAACGAAAATTTTTTATATACAGAGGAAGCCCTGACCGAGGCCTTAAGCCGCCTGACCCATACCGGGCTTCTGGCCATAACCCAATGGATCGCCACCCCGGCAAGAGACAGCCTCAAGATGTTTCATATGGCGGTGAATGCCCTGGGCGATACCGGGGTCAAAGAACCGGGGGATTGTCTTCTGGCGTTGCGGTCGCTCCAGACCCTGACCCTTGTGATGGCAAGGTCCCCGCTTTCAAAGCCAATGATCGAGGCGGCAAAGGAATTTGCCCGGGAAAGGCGGTTTGACCTGGATTATTTCCCCGGGATTGAAGAAAAGGATGCGGACCGTTTTATCCGGTTAAAGCCGCCGGTGTATTACAAGGCCATGCAGGAACTTTTGTCCGACAGGGCAGGGGAGTTTATCCGGTCCTATGAATTTGACATCACCACGGCCACGGACAACCGGCCCTATTTTCATAATTTTTTCAAGACCTCGCTATTGAGGACCATCCGGACCTATGGTCCCTCCCAGATCCCGGTCACGGAATGGGGGTGGCTGATCCTGGCTATCTTCCTTATCCCGGTGCTTTTCACGGCTTTTGTGTGCATCCTCACGCCTGTGGCAATAACCCGGCACAGGATGGGGGCAGGGCGAGGCGCAATGACGGCTGCCTATTTTGCGCTCATCGGCGCAGCCTATTTTTTTATTGAAATGCCCCTGATCCAGAAAACAGCCCTGTTTTTGGGGCATCCCTCCTATTCGTTTGCCGTTGTGATTTCAGGCCTTTTGATTTTTTCAGGGCTTGGCAGCCTGTTTTCAGACCGGGTGTTTGCCAAAACCAAGCCCATGCTTTTCTCCTGCCTGACCATCGCCGCCCTGGTGGCAGCCTATGTTTTTGCATGCGATCCTGTTTTTTCCATGGCCATGGCCTGGCCTGCGGGTCCCAAGATCGGCCTCACGCTTATTTTGCTGTTTTTCCCCGGCTTTTTCATGGGCATGCCCTTGGCTTCCGGTCTTTCCCGGATAAAACAGGACCGGGCACCGGCCCTGCCCTGGGTCTTGGGCATTAACGGGTTTTCAAGCGTTGTCAGCATTCTTTCGGCCTCTCTTTTGGCCATCCTATTCGGATTTAAGTCTGTGCTCCTCCTGGCTGCGGTGTTCTATGCAGTGGCAGGTGTGATCTCCTGTTTTCCTGAGTATGGCAAGATTCAGGGAAAACCCTTGTAATTTTTTTTAAAAAATTGTTTTATAAAAAAGCTGTTAAACATATGTAGGGAGGCGGATCATGATTTATTTAATCTCCGGTCTCTTCAAACGGCTTTTCCTTTTGGTTGTGATTGTTTTTCTGTTTTTCCTGCCGGATCTTTGCGCTGATATGCAATTTTCAAAAGAAGAGACTGTTTTATTATCCAATACTGTGGGGTTTGTCGCCATTACGGGATGGGGAATCCTGAACTGGGATTATTTTCAAAACGACCCCAAAAAAGCGGATGAGGGCTGGTTTTCAGAGTCCACCAAGAATGGCGGGGTTGATAAATTGGGGCATTTCTATTTTTCCTATGCGCTTTCTCATCTTTTTTCATCCCTGTATGAACACCAGGGGTATTCAAACGATGAGGGGGCGTTTTTCGGATCTTTATCTGCTTTTGGTCTCACCACATGGATGGAAATGGGGGATTCCTTCAGTGATTACGGCTTTTCCTATGAAGATGCAGTCATGAATCTTTTAGGCAGCCTGACCGGGTATCTTCTTTATACGCAGCCGGATCTGGCAGAGAAAATTGATTTCAGAATTGAATATGTCCCTGATTTCGGCAAACTGGATTTTATCACCGATTATGAACATCAAAAATTTTTGGTGGCCTTGAAATTTGACGGGTTTGATTTTTCAAAACATGGTTTTTTAAAATATTTTGAACTCCATCTGGGATATTATACGCAAGGATATTCAGAGAACCGGCAAAGGCAAAGAAATATTTATTTGGGGTTCGGGCTGAATATGTCCCGCATTTTCAACCATTTTTCAATGCCGAAATTATCAAAGGCAGCCCATTATATTCAGATCCCGTATACTTACATTGAAGCCGGTCATGATTTAAACCCATAGGGATCTTGTTTGACATTTTTATCCGGGCGTGTATCATAACCTGAAATTCATTGCTATATATTGGAGAGATAAGATGAAATCAAAAATAATAATGATGGTGTTGATGACGCAGGCCATATGGCTTTTATTGTCCGGTGTAAGTTTTTCCTATACTCCGGAAGGAGAATTACAGGTTCTGATACCGGACCATAAAGCTAAAATTACGTTTCAACCGATTGATGAAGGAAAAGTTCTGGTTTCTGCCCTGGATGATGAGGATAAACCCATCCAGAACCTGATGACGGAAGATTTTAAAGTGATAAAAGGCAATATAAAGGCAAACGTAATCAATGCCGAAGTTCTGAAAACCCGGAAGGATGTGGCCATCAATTATGTTCTTGTGGTGGACAATTCTTATTCAATGGAGGAACGAAAGGCTGTACAGCCGCTTTTGGCAGCGCTGGATGAATTTTTGAAAATCGTCAGACCCATTGATGAAGTCCAGGTCGTGGTGTTTGACGGTAAAAAGAGCCTTTTGGTCGATGGCCGTAATTTACGGTTAAACACCTTTAAATCAAATAATGCCAAAGACCTGCAAGGCTTTTTCCGGAAAAGCTTTAAAGAAGGGATCAGTTATGAGACTTTTTTATATGAAGGGATTTTTGGCGGCCTGGACCTGATTTCAAAACTGCCGGAAAAGAGCAATAAATTCCTGGTGGTGTTTTCAGATGGTGAGGATCTGAACAGCAACATTAAAAAAGATATTATTGCGCCTAAGGCCAAAGGGTTAAAGAATTTCAACGCCTATGCCATTGATTTTATGCCCATTGAAAAAAAGGACCCGTTTTTAGACTCTTTTGCTGAAACAAACGGCGGGAAATCCTGGAAAGCAAGTTCTGCAGAAAATCTTCTGCCCATTTTTAAAAACATATCCACTACCTTGCTCCACCAGTATGTGGTTGAGTATAATTTTGTTCTTCCGCCTGAAGGTTCTCTGGTTGTCGGCCCGTCAGCCGTATCCATTGAGCAGTTGACCATAGTCGACAGCTCGCCCTTGCTCAATTATATCTTTTTTGACACAGGCCAAAGTAAAATCCCGGAACGGTATAATTTATTAAAAAATCAGGATGAGGCACAGGAATTTGATGAAAAGATGTTACGCAACACCATCACAAAATATTATCATGTGCTCAACATCATTGGAAAACGCCTTTCTGAAAATCCTGAAGCAGTCATTGAACTTGTGGGGTGTGTCAGTGACAGGGGTGAAGAAAAGAATAATATAACGCTTTCCCGTGCACGTGCGGAAAGTGTCCGGTCATATTTGCAGTATGTATGGAATGTGGACCCCGGCAGGATGAACGTCAATGCCCGCAAACTGCCTGAAAAGGCAAGTACCGGCAATGTGGAAGAGGCAAGAGTGGAAAATCAGAGGGTGGAGATTTATTCCGGTTCTCCCGAGATCCTGGATTCCATCAAAAGCACCTATACCTTTGAGATTGCCGACTCCAATGATATTCATATCCAGCCTGATATCACGCCCGGGTATGATATCAGGGACTGGAAGATTGAAATCAAAGGGGATGGACAGGTCTTAAAGACAGTGGAAGGCAAGGGAAACAAACTTTCTGACGAAACCTTCAGCCTTGTTGAATATGGTCTTGGCAAAATAGGTGCCTTTCATGAACTTTCCATGGTTGCAACCATGACCGATATAACGGGTCAGGTCTTTGCCACAGAGGTGGTAAAGATTCCCGTCAAATACAATAAAAGAGTGGAAAGCAAAGCCCAGAAGCTTGAATATAAAGTGATTGAGAAATATGCGTTAATCCTGTTTGATTATGACAGTGCTGCCATAAAGGAGCGGAATAAAACCGTGATCGACCGCGTTGTCAAAAGAATAAAAGAACTGCCCGAAGCAAAGGTAACCATTGTGGGGCAGACCGATACCATCGGCACGGAAGCATACAATGTCGCTCTTTCTCAACGCAGGGCCAAAACGGTTTTTCAGAGTGTAATGGAGAGTGCTGTTTCATCGCCGGAGAGGGTTAGTTTTACAGGTAATGGTCCTCATGACCCGCCATATGACAATGCAACACCTGAAGGACGGTCATTTAACCGGACGGTTGTCATTACATTGGAGTATGAACAAACCGAGTAAGGTTTAAAAACACAAAAGACATTTTTTAATAGTCATGGTTTCCCAGGGCTCATTGATTATTGAAGGTACCACAACTGTTCATGTCTCTGTTTTCCAAACCGATTTTGAACATGTAAAATCAGTTTTTGCTCATAAAGGTCGGTGCCTTTGGGGATGACTTCCCTTTGAGGACTGAAGGGTAATATTGATAGGTTAAGGGAGTGCCTTTGCTTAAAATTTCACCGGCTATCACATTTCCAACAAAAATGGTATGGGTTCCAAGATCAATGGTTTTCGTTCCGTCCGCTTCCATCACGGATAGGGCATGCTCCGTTACTAAAGGACAACCCGTAGCCCCTTCTTTAAAAGATACTTTTTATTGATAATGACCGCAATTCTTGGGGGGTCCGATGTCACCTGTATAACTGTGTTGACAATTTGCCCGTTCATTTGTCCGTTGTCATTGGATGTGATGAGATATAATCCATAACTCAAATCACGAAAAACATTACCGTCTATGGTGTGGTTCATAAAATCATGCCTCTGTGAATTTAATCATTTAAGCGTTCCGTACTTCCCATGCCAAGCGCATTTATTACAATAAGTTTCGGTTTCATTGGTAATCTGAGGAATTGATTGTTGATCTAAACTGCTGTCAAATTTGATATCTCCTTGAGACCAAGAGAATTCATAAATTTCATACTCATCATCTGTATTTTTAACATAGAAATTTTGACAACCACATGTCGGACACCTCATGATTTTCCCCTTTCATTCGATTGCGGTTTTAAAAGGCTCCATGCCGACTCTCTCAATCATTTTTCCAAGGCGCTCATTGGGTTTTGCATTGTTCTTATAATACATTACAACGTTTTCGACTGCCCTAAGCGCACCTTCATCATCAAGACCGCTTAGTAATTCTTTGCCGATACGGGGCTGGGCTCCCACATTACCGCCAATGGTAAGTATCCATCCGTTTTTGTCTCCGATCAGCCCCACATCTCTGACCCATGACTCGGCACAGCTCAACAGACATCCGGATACAGCCATCTTGAATTTGCCCGGCAGTTGAAATGCGTGGTATTTTGCGTCCAGTTTCATTCCAATATCAATCGCATCCTGCTTTCCAAGCTTACAATACGTGGTTCCGGGGCAGGTCCGAATACTGCGAATACACAACCCCACTGCCGCTCCTTTTTCCAACCCGAGGTCTTTCCAGGCCGAATCAATATCGGCTTCTTTTATTCCGACAATGGCAATACGGGTTGCGCCGGTTATTTTTAAGGCTTTTGCATTGTATTTTTCAGAAACATCTGCGATTTTTCTGAGCAGTTCCGGTGTGATCAGGCCGCAAGGAATATGCGGTGCAATTGTATAGCTATCTTCACCCTTTTGCGGGATAGCTCCTTTTTCCCCAAGTTTCAGCATGTTGTAATTTCCTCTTTTATCTATACGCTTTAATGCTTTAAGACAGGTTTGTTTTTATCAAACCACTTCTGTAAATTTTTTGCCTGAAACATTGCAGATCGGGCAAGTGTCCGGCACATCATTTTCAACCGTATTGCCACAGACAGGGCAAACATAGATAGATGTGCGGGGGAGGTCTTTGTCATTTTTTACGGCTTTCAGGGCTTTGGTGTACAAGCTATGATGAATTTCTTCAACAGCAAGCGCATATTTTATTGAGAATTCCGCCGGTTTATTTCCTTCCGCCTGTGCCATGGAAAGAAATGCCGGATACATTTCTTTGAATTCATGCCCTTCCCCTGCTATTGCATCCTCAAGATTTTCAACCGTGGTTTTAATTCCCCCCATTACCCTCAGATGGGCATGTGCATGGATTGTTTCAGCTTCTGCAGCAGCCCGGAAAAGTTTTGCAACCTGGGCAAATCCGTCTTCCTCTGCTTTTTTTGCAAAGGCCAAATATTTTCTGTTGGCTTGACTCTCGCCTGCAAATGCATTTTGTAAATTGTCCATTGTTGTCATAATCGTTTTTCCTTTTTTTATTTTATTCTCAAAAGATATGGGTTCTTATCGTTTAATGAAAGGATTAGGACTGCACCCCCGAATTGCTTTATCAGTCTTTTCCACCCGCTTCAAGCCATCGGTAGACAATGCCGGCCAAGACAGCACCTAAGATGGGAGCAAGCCAGAAAAGCCACAATTGAGAGATGGCCCAACTTCCCTGGAAGATGGCTACCCCGGTGCTTCTTGCCGGATTAACCGATGTATTGGTAACCGGGATGCTGATGAGGTGAATAAGCGAAAGGCCAAGACCAATGGCGATAGGTGCAAACCCTTGTGGTGCAAGTTTATCCGTCGCACCCAGGATAATGATCAAAAACATGAATGTCATCACGAATTCTGTTACCATTGCGGCTGTCATGCTATAGCCGCCGGGAGAATGTGCAGCATATCCGTTTGAAGCAAAACCGGCGGTGACATCGAAACCTGTCTGCCCGGAAGCAATAACATACAGCACCGCTGCTCCGGCAACACCGCCTGCTACCTGAGCAATGATGTAAGGGATAAGTTCAGCCGTTGAAAATCTTCCACCCGACCAAAGACCGATTGAAACAGCAGGGTTAAGATGGCAACCGGATATGTGCCCGATCGCAAACGCCATTGTTAACACGGTGAGTCCAAACGCCAGGGAAACACCCAAGAGCCCGATACCGACACCTGGAAATGCTGCCGCAAGAACAGCACTGCCGCATCCACCCAATACAAGCCAAAATGTACCCATAAACTCAGCGCTTAATTTTTTTGTCAAAGTCATTTATCCTCCTTTTTTATATTTTTAATCCATCTCTTATTAAGCCCCCCAATACATACAATAAATTTGAGAGCCTGTTTATTTGCCGAATTTTTGAGCCAGGCCTTTGGCATATTGATGACAGGCTCTCAGGCCTTCGTCTGTTTTCATTAAGGATTCGGTCAGATTTAACGGCCCAAAGTCTACCATATCCATTTTAAATACATGCTGCATGGTTTCAAAAATCATTGGTGCGGCTTCACCGCTATGGGTATGAGACCCGAAAGCACCCCCCATCTTCCCGATTAAATTGGCCTTTTCACAGAGAAAAAGAAATTGTTTCATTCCGTTTGTCATATCTTTATGATAGGTCGGGCAGCCCAAAAGATACCCGTCAAATCCTGATAAATCCTTCTCGCTTTGAATTGATGATATTTTTACAGCGGTTGCTTCATTTCCTGACATCCTAACACCTTCTGCCAGATAATTTGCCATTTTTTCAGTTGTTCCGGTTCTGCTTGCATAGGCTATTAATATTTTTTTCATTTTTCCCCCTTTTCACATCTGTTTAAAGTTTGTATGCAATTACTGATAAATCAAACCTCGTTCTGCACAAACAGTACCAAGGCATTTGAGTATTTCGAATTATCAGAAGAGGATCATTCATGAATCAATATATACAGGCATTCTGTATAAACCCGGGATAAAACAATTTTTTAAGTGTATAGAAATAACTCCGGGTCAAAAGTGTTCAGATTCAACACAAATGTCTCAATAATTGTCCCAATGAGACAGCCGCGCTTTACTGATAGGAAAGCAGATTTTTCCCTTAACATAAGCTGTATGCAAAAGCCCATCATTGTTTATTCTGCTGTCTGTTTTCTGGTACGGGAATTGCTTATTCATTGCACTAATAAATTCCTATCAGGGGCATAGGAATACAAAATTTTAAGGAGACATTGGAATGAGAAAAAATTTAAAAAAACAAATTTTTATTCTGTTTTGTGCTTTTTGGGCCACTTGGTCGGTGATGGCAACGACCGTTATTGCTGAGGATTAAAGTAAAGAACCAGCCATGGCGGTCAGTTTTTCAACATGGTTTTTTTCTTCCCGGATGATTTGTTTCAGCCCCTTTAGCACGTCTTCCTCTTCAATGAACATTTCAAGCAGTTCATAGAATTGGATGGTGTCTTTTTCAAATTCAATAAAGGTGTTAAGGAGTTCACCGGGTGTGGTGATTGTGTCAAACGCCACATCATCCAAAGAAAGGGTTTTGTCTCCCATCATGTCCTGAAGAACCTCTGGGATCATTTCTTTTAAGTCTTTTTCTTCCGGCTTCAGGGCAAGGCGGGCTTTTTGATCCTGAAACCACCGGCCATGGCTTGCTTCTTCCGAAGCCATCCAGATGAGAAGTTCTGCCAGGTTTTTTTGTCTGATTTTTTCAAGGGCTTTTTTATAAACCATCTCACCGTTTTTTTCCATTTTAACGGCGACTTCCAAAAGGTCATCCATTGTGAACATGGGTGTGTTTCCTCCTTTCATTTTCCGTCCAGTCAATCCGGCTCATGAGGCCCCGGATGATGCGGACATCCCGTGATGTGAGACCGCTTATGCCAAAGATCCGCCGAAAAGTCCGCAAAACATGTTCAGGATTTTGTTTGTCCAAAAATTCGATATTGATGAGACTTTCCCTCATATGAGCAAACATATGCTCTATTTCATCGCCCTGGGCAAGCTTTTTAGCCGGCAGTCCGGAGGGTTTTTTGAATTTAGCCTGAGAAATTGAAATTTCATAGAGCAGAATGGCCAGGGCATGACTCAGATTCATGGAGGGAAACCCGTCATGGGTCGGGATGGTGATAAAATGTTTGCAAAGGTCCAGGTCTTTTGTTTCAAGGCCGTTGTCTTCCGGCCCTAACACCAATGCAGAACTTGTGCCGGAAAGGATTTCAAGGAATTTTTCGGCAGCGGTAGCTGGCGTAAAAAAGTTTTCCCTATATTTCCCGAACCTTCTTGTAGTACCAAAGGCCACCTGGATATCGGAGAGAGCCGCTTTAAGATCATCAAATACCAGAGCCTTTTCTATAACGGGAAAGGCAGTCAGGGCCATTTTTTTGGCTGGAAGGGACAGGTATTCCGGTGTGGGGTCCACGAGCCTTAACTGTGTAAAACCGAAATTCATCATGACTCTTGCCGCTGAACCGATATTGATGGGGCCCTGGGGTTTTACAAGAATGATGGTAAGATTGTCCGGGTTCATTTTTTTTTGGTGTCTTTCTCTTTTGAGTCTATAATAAGCGTGACCGGGCCCTGGTTGATGAGGGATACCTCCATCATGGTCTGGAAAACTCCGGATTTTGTTTCAACTCCAGACACCTGGGCTTTTTGGATAAAATACTGATATAGGCTGTTGGCTTTCTCAGGGGGTGCTGCCTTGATATAAGAGGGCCGTCTGCCTTTTCTGCAATCACCGAGAAGCGTGAACTGGGACACCACCAGAAGCTCTCCTTTGACATCCATCAAAGAGATGTTCAGTTTGCCCTGATCATCTTCAAATATGCGCAGGTTAATGATTTTTTCCACAAGAAAATCCGCATCCTTTTGTGTATCGTCTTCTGATACGCCCAGAAGAACCATGAGCCCATGGCCGATCCTGGAAACAATCTGATCACCGACTGTTACATGGGAATTTTTAACCCGCTGAACCACTGCTTTCATTATTCTTTTCTTTCTTTAATCCTATGCGTTGATCAGAACCGGATCAGGCCAGTCTGTGATGAATCCTTCGGTTATGAGAATATCGATGGCTCTTTTAACATGGCCTCCGGCTTCGCTTACGCCATGGGAATCATCGCCGGGAACAATACAGATCCCCATCTCCTTTGCCGTTTTCCGGATGGAGGCGGTAATATAAGGCTCTTTTTCACCTCTTTTCAGGGGCCGAAGATTGAAATCCAGGACCAGATTCAAGGATTTGATGAGACTCAGATTCCGGATGATTTTTTTTCGGATATCCGGGGTTAAGAGCCTTTTCTCATATTCCGGGTCAAAGATCCGCACAAGGTCAAAATGCCCCACAACAAAGGGTTTTAATGTACGGATCATGTCATGCTGAAGGTCAAAATACTGTTCATACAGGGCTTCATGGGAACCACACACAGACACTGCCCGGCCGTAGTCTTCTTTGGAATAATCAAAACAGATATCGTTTACATGATGGACCGAACCCACCAGGTAATCAGGCTTGAACCTTGAGATGAGATTCTTGACATGGGGTTTGTACCCTGTATAGGTTTCCGTTTCCATTCCGGCGAAGATTTGAATTTTTGATGCATATTGGGTTTGAACGCTGCGAAGTTTTTTAAAATAGGCTTCAAATCTTTTGTTCAGGTCATCCACGGACAGCCCCAGGTTTTTTTCATCCGGGTAAACAAATTTTTCCCGGGCCGGGGGGATATGTTCGGTAATCCCGACTTTGGAAAAGCCAAGGTCGATATATCTTAAGATGATGTCTTCCAGATTATCTTTTGCATGGCTACAGAACTCTCCGCTGTGGCCGCCGTGAAGGGAAATGAGCAATTGGTTTTTCATGAACGGCAACCTAACATCAAAAAGGGGATAAAATCAAGTGGTTCGAAATTCAAAGGGATGAGACGCTGCAAAATCCGGCTGATAATTGTCTTTACTGTCCAGATCCTGAACCCATCCGTTTTCCATACCGAGAAAATCCATCTCGTCCAGGACTTCATCGTATTCTTTTTGCGTCACACCCCGGTTGAGGTCTTTTACATGACTGACATGAGGGGTGGGACAGTATTGCGCCATGAGGGAAAGGGTGATGTTTGGGGAGATTTCTTTGGCAAGAAAGCGCAGGACGTTTTTTGAGTTTTCCACCTGACCCGGAAGCACCAGATGACGCACGATTACACCTTCCTGGATTTCGCCCCTGGAATTCAATTTCAGATCAAGTCCTTTTTGCTGCACCATTTCCCGGATGGCGGCTGTGGCGACTTTGGGATAGTCAGGGGCATGGGAAAGGCGCATGGCAATATGCGCATCCATGTATTTCAGATCCGGCAGCCAGACCCGAATCAGGGATGAAAGGGATTTCAGACCTTCCACCCGGTCATAGGCATGGGTATTGTAAACTGTGACCGGTGTCCGTCCTTTTTTCTGCAAAGCCATGATGACGGCGAAAATCTGCGGGATCACATGGGAAGGAGAGACAAAGCCCAGGGCAGAGGCGCCCTTATCCAGCAAAGCCTCAATTTTGTGGACCACCTCGGCCAGGGTCAGGATATATTCGATGTCCGGCCCGGCATTTCTGCTGATCTGATGATTCTGGCAATAGCTGCATTGAAGATTGCAGTGAGTGAAAAACACATTGCAGATGCCGGCCTCTCCGCTGATGACCGGCTCTTCTCCCTTATGAAGACAGATGGAGCCGATCTGAAACCCGGCTCCGGTCCGGCAATAGCCCAACTCTCCTGCCAACCGGTTCGCCCGGCATTGCCTGGGGCAGCACACGCAGGAGCGAAGGGCTTCCGGATAAGAAAAAACTTCGGGTTTCATATTTTTGGGGGAATTGTTTCAACCGATGTGTCCAGGCCATGGGAAAGATCCCGGGTCTGTCGGCCATAACCCAGAAGCTGGTCAAAATAGACAATGGCTTTGCTCATGAGATTTCTTTCGGCAAAAAACCGGATTCCCTTATGCAGAAGATTATTGGGTTTGTTCCAGGGGCAGACCCGGATGCAGACCGAGCAATGGTTTCCGTTTTTCACCCAGAAATCCAGGCATTTCATGGCCTTGATGGGCCATTTTTTCATGCCCGGCACATTGTGCAGATCCCATGCCTTATCGGTTCTTTCTCCTTTCATCAATGCCTTGCTCGGGCAGTAGGTTGCACATAATTCACAGGTTTCGCAGAATTTTTGTACACCGATGTCAACAGGGGTGTCCGGGATCAGGGGAAGGTTTGTAAACACCTTGCTGATCCGGTTTCTGGGTCCGAATTCTCTCGTAATCAACTGCCCGTGCCTGCCGGCTTCCCCGAGGCCCGCATCAACAGCCATGGCCACATTGATACCGATTTCATTTACTGCCGGGATGGCCTTATATCCAAGCTCGGATATGAAGGTGGCCAAGGAAGCCGCACACCAGGCGCCCTTTGAATAGGCAATGTCTGTATCCGCTTCTACGGCCGGGCTTCTTTTGATCATGTCATAGCCCATTTCATGCACCATCACCACCACGTATTGATAGTCCGGGGATAGATTGACGGGGTCTCCCACCTCTGCTGCGCCGGAATACCTGACATTCTGCTGTCCCCAGTGGGTGTATATCCAGCGGGGGTCGATTTTTGCGATCCCGATAAGATCTGCTCCGATCCATTTTGCCTTTTCTTTTAATATCCGGGTTGTTTTTATTAAATCCATGGACTTGAAGCGATACTGCTGATTGTAGAGCGGCGACATTTCACGGCCCAGAAGGTTTCTTCTCACCACATAATCAACCGTTGCACCGGCTGCAAAGGTTGCATGATCAATAATGGATTTTCCGGCTTTGTTTTCTTTTACATTTTCAAGGCATCGATCGTGCATGGCCGTGTATTTGTTCCCTTCGACATGGCCCCTGCTGAAGGCGGTATTCCTATCATCAAATCTTGGAATTTCACCTGTAATATATTTTTTATATGTGGGGTCTTTGACAAATTTCATTCACTACTCCTGGTTAAATGATCACCTTATGGTTCAACATTATGGGCCCATATTTTTTTTCTGGCAAGACCACTTAAAATTTTTCTCTGATATATTCTTTGAATGCATGGAATTGTTTTTTCAGTTCTGTAAAAACCACCTCGCTGTTTACAAGATTTTCCGATTTGCCTATCTTTTCGAGTTCATGGGCCGCTGCAGAAAGTTGGAAGGCAGTCAGATTTGCCGCTCCTCCCTTAATTGAATGGGCTTCTTTTCTCAAAATTTCAGAATCTTTCACGGCTATGGCTTCCGATATGGTTATCAATTGTGTATCCACATTATCAAAAAATTCCCTGATCACGTCATTTAAAAACTCCTCATCTCCTTCAAATTCATTCAGCGCCTTTTCATAATCCATGGGCGCATCTTGATTTGATCTATTGTCAAAGGTTTTGTCTGGGGGTGGGTCGGAATTTGCTTTGACTGTTAGATCCTCATGCTCTGTGTTGGCCTCCCATGCTTCCTTTTTCAGAGGTGAAATCCATTTATTAATGATGGAAAGAAGTTCTTCTTTTCTGAAGGGCTTGGCAATGAAATCGTCCATATCTGCTCTCAGGCATTTTTCTTTATATCCCTCCAGGGCATGGGCCGTAAGGGCAATGATGGGGATACGGCTGGGGGCAGCACCTTTTCCTTTAGAACCTTTTATACCCACATTGGAAATTTTCGCCTCAATTTCCCGGATCATCTGTGTCGCCTTATATCCATCCATTTCAGGCATTTGAATATCCATCAGGATCAAATCGAAATGGTGCTGCCGGAATAGATCAACGGCAACCCTGCCGTTTTCAGCCAGCGATACATGATATCCTGCCTGCCTGAGATGCCACAGGGCCACTTTCTGGTTGGTGGGATAGTCTTCCACCAGGAGCACTTTCGCATGATTGATTTTTTCTTCTGCAATGGTGTGCCGGGTGATCAGGTC